>NZ_LIRO01000001.1:0-33134 GCF_002742025.1 Limnothrix sp. PR1529 | reverse complement strand
TCCTAATTGAATGTACTATAGTTAATTTTTAACATCCAACTCTTCATCGTCGAACTCGTCTTCAAATTCGTCGTCCAGTTCATCATCGAATTCATCATCTAGACCGTCATCTAGTTCATCGTCAACTAAGGCTGCATCGGCCCCATTTTGGTGATCCGTCTCCAAGTCTAGGGGATGTTCTTTGCGGTGTTGTTCAAGCTGTTCCAAAAGACTGAGAACGCGGCTTCCCCGCTCGATCGAACTATCTTCGATAAAAATCACTTCCGGGGTTCGTCGCAGCCGCACCCGCTGCCCCAACTCACTGCGCACATAGCCAGTAGCCGATCGTAAACCAGCCATGGCGGCTTCGCGAGCTTCCGTCGTGCCATAGACACTGACAAAAATCTTGGCATGTTGCAAATCGCCGGACACATCCACATCGGTAACGCTGACCATCCCCAGCCCCACCCGATCGTCCTTGATATCATTCATCAGCATCTGGCTGACTTCGCGCCGAATCATTTCCGCCACCCGCGCGACTCGCCGGTTTGTAGCCATTGCTCAATTCTCCAAAAATGCAGTCGAAATGCCGCGAAAACGCTGGCCGTTAAATTTTGCCGCTGAATTTTGCCGTTGAATTTTATTGAACTTCCGCCAAGCCCAACATGGCCCGCAGCGTGAAGAACACAAATCCCAAGGCAGAGGCAAATAAGCAGCCCACGGCAATGGCCGATCGCCGATCTTTCATTAATCCCGTAAAGGGCGAAAGCAGTGTGAGCACCACGCCCAGGCTGAAGCTAATGAGAAAGCGGGGATAGCGTAAAACGTTATTCAAAAAGTCTTGCATGGGAATTTCAACGGTGATTTCAACCGGCGAGGGAAAGGCGATCGCCTGGGCAAGGGGCGTTGAGTTGGGAAACGCCGGCCCTGGAAGCCATGAGCCAATCCTTATTTTACGGGCAATTTGGCGAGTGCTTGGCGGGGCGATCGGTTGGCTTGTGGGACTTGGGCTGAGCTAGGGCTGAACTGGGGCTGAGTTGGAGATTCACGGGCCGCTGGCTCAGAGTAGCTCGTCTTCAAATTCTTGCTTGAGGTCGCGATCGATCAAGGCGCGCACGGCCTGCTGTGGCGTGATTTGGCCATGCAGCAGGCGATGGACTTGACGGGCGATCGGGACGGGAATTTGTTGCTCGCGGGCAATGGCCACCAACACCTCCACGGTGTTGATCCCCTCCACGGTGCTGTGAATTTCCGCCAGGACGCGATCGAGGGGTTTCCCTTGGGCCAGCCCATAGCCCACCTGGTAATTACGCGAGAGCGCACTGTTGCAGGTGGCCAGCAAGTCGCCCAAGCCCGCCAGCCCAAAGAATGTTTCCGCTTGGGCCCCCAAATGCGTGCCAATCCGAATCATTTCCGGCAGGGCCCGGGTCAGGAGGGCCGCCTTGGCGTTGGTTCCCAATTGCAGACCGTCACAAACTCCCGCCGCGATCGCCATTACGTTCTTGAGGGTTCCGCCCAATTCCGTCCCGATCGGGTCGAGGTTGGCATAAACCCGCAACACATTAGAGGCAAAAAGCCGCTGGGCTGCTTCGGCCGCCCCTTGGTCATAGCTGGCCACCACCGTCGCGGCCGGCAACCCATGTTCAATTTCCTGGGAGAGATTGGGCCCCGACAACACCACGATCGGGTTTTGGGGAAAAGCCGAATGCCACATCTGAGAAGGCGTTTGGTGGCTTTGGGCATCCAGCCCCTTGGTGGCGGTGATCAACACCGTGGAGGGGGGCATCTCCGTGGCCGCTAACCGGGCGATCGAGTCGCTTACCCCCTTCATCGACACCGCCGACAGGACAAAGTTGGCTCCCCCGATCGCCTCCGCCAGACTCTCGGGACTTCGCCGCGACCACAGCCGCACGATCGCCTGGGGATTTTGCCGCGCCAGCCGGGCCAAGGCCGCTCCCCAAACGCCCGCACCAATGATGGCGATCGTGACGGGAGCCATATCCACCCGATCGCCCCTTGCCGTGTTGATCATCACTCCTCCTCTCGCTCCTGTACCGATCCCTCGCTGGATCGATCGCGCCGTTGGTTCTTCAAGGGAACAAGCCGCGCCGTTTGCGAGCCTCCATGGCCCGTTCCAACATGCCCAGCAGGCCGGGGGCCTCTTCCTGGAGGGCCAACAACAGCCGCTCCCCAGCCTCCTCATCGTTTGGGTCTAGCCCTGTTTCCATAACGGCCATCAGGCGCGGCATGGCGAAATCATCAACAATTTGAATCAGCCCCACCAAACAGCGGTTAAATTGTTTTTCCGTGAGGGGAGCATCTTCCAGGGGAAATTCAATGATGGCTCGAATTTCTCCATCGGAGGGGTCATATTCCCACTGGAGCATTTTGGTTTCCCAGGAAATGCTCAGCATGGTTTGCAAAATGGCGGCTTTGTGAGGGTGGTTTTGAATGCCGCTGATGACCTGGGGCGCAAACAGCTTGAAAAAACGCCCTTCTTCTTCGAGCTGCACCACCAATTGAAAGTCATCGAGGTTGTCGGCCTGAACGGCGGTGACAATCCACGATCGCTCGTGGTCAATGTCGTAGGTCCAACCCCGGTGATCGAGGTAGCTGGCAATTTGTTCTAAAGTCGCGCCCATTGAGGAACGTTGGAGATTGCATTTCGGTGCAAAGCCAGCCTAGCAAACGGTGCTCCCCAAACGAGCTTTTGGGGGAATCTTTCTGGGGCGGTGGTCAATTGCTCCGTTGATTAGCCCTCGGATTCGCCCTCAAAAACTGCTGTGCTTCTAGGGTGGCCTATCCCCGATCGCGATTCTTGGGCTGCTGACCTGCCGGCCTCAGCCTTGGCCGCGATGTTTGCTTAGCCGCGATTTTTGATGGTCATGGCGGTGATCAACAACTCAGCGGTTTGGGGGGAAATGGCGAGGGCGCTGGCCAGTTCCGTGAGAAATTCTTGCTCGGAAGCATCCAAGGTTCCGTCGGTGAGGGTCATGTCGGCGGCTACGGCGTAGGCGGTTTCGCGCAGGTCTTCGGGCAAGGCCACTTGGGCCCCTTGAAACAGTGCATCGGGCCCTTGGGATTGCATGATGCCCAAGAGTTTGTCGATCATTTTGGCCATGTGCTCTTCGTCAAAGCGCTTGAACAGTTGCATTCGGTAGAGACTGTCACGAAGGGTGCGCACTTCTTCATCGGTGGCGTAACCGTCGGCGGCCATGGCAATCACCAAAATCGCCGCAAACGCCTCGGGCGAAGACAGGGTGATCGTCCCGTCGGGAGTTGCTTTCCGAAACACGCTGTCGAGTAGGCCCATAGTGAATCCGTCCTTAAAAAGTCAAAACCCTAAAAATCAAAACCCTAGCGAGCGCGGGGTTTGGGGTGCGCTTTGCGGTGGCGCGATTTCGCGATCTACGGTGGCGCGGTTTGCAGTGCGCGTTGCCTCGTATTGTGGCTTGGTTTCTGTGGGTTGGGGGCGATCGTTAAGGTTGATTTTTGAACAAACCGTGACGGGATTTGGGGCCCCACGGCCGGAGTTAGGCGCGATCGGGCGCAACCTTGGCGGTACAATAAACCCCGCTGAGCCAACCTTGATTCAACTTCCACAACGAATTCCACAACAAACCGATGGCAGAAACGATTTTCTTCAACGCCCTTCGTGAAGCAACCGACGAAGAAATGGCCCGTGACCCTCGGGTGTTGGTGATGGGAGAAGATGTGGGTCACTATGGCGGCTCCTACAAGGTCACCAAGGATTTGTATAAGAAATACGGCGATCTGCGGTTGCTGGATACCCCGATCGCGGAAAACAGCTTTACGGGAATGGCCGTGGGTGCGGCCATGACGGGTCTTCGCCCGATCGTGGAAGGCATGAACATGGGCTTTTTGTTGCTGGCCTTTAACCAAATTTCCAACAACGCTGGGATGCTGCGCTACACCTCCGGCGGTAATTTCACGATTCCGATGGTGATCCGGGGCCCCGGCGGGGTGGGTCGCCAGTTGGGGGCAGAACATTCCCAGCGCCTAGAGGCCTATTTCCAGGCGGTTCCGGGGTTGAAGATTGTGGCTTGCTCCACGCCTTACAACGCTAAGGGTCTGTTGAAGTCGGCGATTCGTGACAACAACCCGGTGCTGTTCTTTGAGCATGTGCTGCTCTACAACCTGAAGGAAGATCTGCCGGACGAAGAATATCTGTTGCCGCTGGACAAGGCGGAAATGGTGCGATCGGGCGAAGACATCACGATCGTCACCTACTCCCGGATGCGCCACCACGTGATGCAGGCGGTGAAAACCCTGGAGAAGGAAGGGATCGATCCGGAAGTGATTGACCTGATTTCCCTGAAGCCGTTGGATATGGCCACGATCGCCGCTTCGGTGCGCAAGACCCATCGGGTGCTGATTGTGGAGGAATGCATGAAGACGGGCGGCATTGCGGCAGAATTGACGGCCCAAATCATTGAACAATGCTTTGATGATTTGGATGCGCCGCCGGTACGGTTGTCTTCGCAGGACATTCCCACGCCCTATAACGGGATGCTGGAGAATCTGACGATCGTGCAGCCGGCCCAAATTGTGGAAGCCACGAAGAAACTGTTGGACAACCGCATTTAGTTAGGAACGCTGCGCCGAATAGCACTGGTCGCACGACGGTTATTCGGGTTACTCACGACCGGTTCTTGGGGTGGGTTAACCCGAGGGGGCTACCGGCGTAACGAGATCGTTGAGGGCGAGGCGTTTTGGGCTGGTTGTTCAATCGCCCAAATCGCTCAATCGCCCAAAACCCTGATGTCACCGTGGCGATCTTGTGGACTACATGTTGGGGGTATTAAACACCCCATCCCAGTTTTTCTGAGAAAGACAGAACCGGGATGGGGTGTAGCTTTTGAGGATTGCGCTGAATCGTGATGCTCGAATAATGCTCAAAGCTGTCACGGTTAACGGGATTGAGCTTGGCTTGACCGGCACAATACCGAATATGTCGCTCGATCCCGCCATCGTTGATCAAGTTTATTGCCTGCTGGGCCAGCTTAAGACCCGTGGGCAAATCGTGCGGCATTTGCAGACTTACCACGGGATTGGCCGTGAGTTGGCGGGCGAGTATTGGCGGGCCGCCGTGGTTCAATGTCGAGAGGATTTTGAGGGGAGCCTTGAAGACGTGCGCTCATGGATCACCAATGGCTTGATCCAGGCGATCCAAGGCGCGACCGATTCGGAGCGATGGGAAGCGGTCTTTAAAGGCTACGACCTGCTGGCGCGGGTGCAAGGCGTGACCTACTCCTATTCGGACATGATCAAGGAGCTGAGCAGCAACGGGTACAGCGTCACCCAATTAGAAATTCCAGGATTGCATGGCCAGCTATCAGCAGACCCTCACGCCCAAGGCTGAATTGATCCTCATCAAGAATGCCCAGAAGGCAGGGGCGATCACCGGACGGGACTGGACGGACTGCGACCCGGTGGTGTTCTTTCGAGATGCGCTTGGGGTTGAACTGACTCCAGACCAGCGGGATATTGTCGATCACGTCATCGCCCGACCCGTCACCCTCGTGCCGTCTTCCCACGGTCAAGGTAAGACATGGATCGCCGCGATGCTCTTGCTCTGGGGCGTGTTCTGTTGGCGCGGGCTGGTGATTTCCACGGCCCCAACCGCTCGGCAGATGAAGGAATTGCTCTGGCGCTACGTTCGGAAAGCGTGGGACGAACACCGTTCGGTCTTGGGTGGCGAGCGTGGTCAGACCTTCCTGCGATTGGATGAAACCGCCCAAGCGTATGGGTTTTCGAGTTCGGACACCTCAGACAGCACGTTTCAAGGCATCCACGCCCCAAGGCTGCTGATCATCGCTGATGAAGCTTGTGGAATCAGCCCGGACGTGTGGACGGGGATGGTGTCGTGCTTGACGGACTTGGACAATAACCGGCTGCTGGCCATCGGCAACCCGACCCGCTCCCAAACGCCATTCGCTCTCGCCTGTGGCAAAAACCCGCGTGATGTGATTCGGTTGGCAGCATGGCGGCATCCGAACGTGGCTCCCTTCTACCAGCTCGACTCGGACGGGGTGCATCGACTCAAACCGGGATTTCCCGTTGACCCTACAGAATTGGCCAAGTTGCCAGCCGCTATCCCCGGTGCGATCACCCCAGCATGGATCGAAGCGCGGCGGGCTGAATGGGGTGAGTCGTCCCCCCGATGGCAAGCTCGGATCGAGGCCACATTCCCAACGGACGTGGCCCAATCGGTCATCCCCCGTCAGCTTTTGGTAGCAGCACGGGCCCGGTACGACGCGAACCCGTCGACATGGCACGAGCCAAGGGCAGTCAGCCGGTTCGGACTGGACGTGGGGGATGGTGGTGATGATTCGGCTATGAGTGAATGGCGCGGGTCGCTGTTGGTCAAGGTAGATTCGCTGCCGGGTAAAGGGGATTGGGAAGATGTGCCCAGAGCCGCCCAATGGCTAGCCCGTCAGATTCCGAAAGGCGCGGCCGTGGCGGTTGACCGATCGGGTGTTGGGGCGGGTGCGCTCGGAAACCTACGACGGGATGGGGTGTCGGCTTGCCCGTTCGATTGGGGCGGCGCGGCAACCGACCCGGTGCAATTCCTGAATGCCAAAGCCGAACAGTTTTGGCGACTACGGATGGCATTTGAAAAGGGTGAGGCTGCTATCGCGCCATTGGGTGATGTTGAGGATCAGTTGTTTGAAGAGATGAGCGCGGTGTGGTGGGAGTTGACCCCAAACGACAAGATCCGAATCGAGCCAAAGGAGAAGACCAAGGCGCGGTTGGGCCGATCGCCGAACCTGGCTGATGCGACGGTTGGCGGGTTCAGCGCACCGCGATCAACGGGGCGGATCGTTGCGGGTGTGCGTCCGTGGGGATTGTCCGGGTTTTGAAGTTAACCACCACCATCCCACCCCATCCGCCACGATGGAAGCATCCGAGACCTGTTGCCACCCATGCCCCAAGGATTAACCACGCCCAATCGAATTGCTGGATACGAGAACGACCCAAGATATTGGCTCCCGTCCGGCGAAATTCCGATTGAAGATTTGTTATTACGAAATATCCTCGGTTCGGATATCTCAAAATATGATGAAATCCTTAAAGACCCGAACGCTTTAGCGTGTCTTCAAAACCGAATCGGTGCAACACTATCGCGAGAAGTTCGGGTGGTTCCCGCGTCTGAAAAACGAGCGGATAAAAAAGCAGCCGACTTGGTTTCTGAGCAGCTTTTAGGTGTTCGTTGGGCGGGATCGAAACGAGAATCGGGCGCACCTTCCAGTGTCAACTTCGATCAGTTTTGCTCATCTTTAATGATGGCAATTCTCAGAGGATTCCAGGCGGTAGAGGTCTCATGGCAGAAGGGGCGATCCGGTTGGCAGATTGCGGGGTTCACTCCCATTCCGTCACGCCGGATTAAATTCGAGTTGGTGACAAAAGACACGCCGCGAAATGCTGTCACCCACATGGGATATGCCGTTAAGATTCTGACGCGCGATAAGCCATTCCGAGGGGAGTTTATCACCACGCCCTATCGAATCCTGGTTTACACATTTGATATCGGCGGCGGCTCCAATCCTTACGGGTTAGGGTTAGGCTCTGTCCTTTGGTGGTATTGCCAATTTAAGAAGGATTGCCTTAAGGATTGGTTGGTTGCAGTTAGTCGAGCCACGGCTTTGATTAGGGCAGCATTCCCCGCTGGCGTGGGTGAGGGGCATCCCGTGTATGAAGAGGTTAAATCATTTCTTGAGTATTTCGCCCCTGAACATCACCTGATAGCTCCCGATGGCGTGGTGATCGACTTTCTGGAATCAGCACGAAATGATCGAGACATTCAGCACACGATGTGTGAATTTCTCGACAATCAGATCGCCCGCGTCATCGGTGGTCAGACCGCTTTAACCAATCAGCAATCGGGCGGTGGCTCCCGCGCTCGGGACGAAGTCGCCGAACGGGTGGCGATGAAGCTAGCCAAGTCCGATTCGGACGCTTTGAGCGGTGCGGCGTTGAACACTCTGGCTGAATGGATCACGCGACTAAATCTCCCATCATCCCAAGCCCCAACGATTTGGCGTGACTTCGATGATGTCGAGAACCTGACGGAACGGGCTGACCGCGACCAGAAGTTAGCGGCGGCAACCGGACGGAAGTTAGACCCGGATTACGTTACGGAAATTTACGGGACGGTGTTCGCGGAACCTGAGCCGGTCGATCCCATCCCGCCCGATCCGAATGCCGATCGGACTAATCCCGAACCACCCAATCCCGAACCCCCTGCATTCAGCTTGACCGGCAAATACGATTCGATGTTTGACGCGGCCAATGTCGAGCTTTTGCAGGCAGAACAGAAACGGCGTGGTGAGGTTTGGAACTCAATTCAGGGTGCGCCGTATGTCCGGTATGTCCGGGTGCGAGAGGTGCAAAACCCGCGCGAAACCCACACGGCGATGGAGGGCAAAGTTTTCCCGAACGATGCCACCTTCTGGTCAAAAGCTTGCCCGCCATCGGCCTTTTACTGCGGCCACTCCCTAGAGCCGGTTGGCGCTGACTACGACGGGGAAATCACGCCCTTGCCCCAAGATGCTGAGACCCTACGGCATTTGATCGAATGGGAAAGTTACGACGAAACGAATCGGAAATACTTCGAGTTGGGTGGTGATTGATGAATCCAATTCAGCCATCGATTGCTCAAGATGACCGGACGCAAGCGCTTTGGAAGTTGATCGCGGCATACGCCGATCTGCCCTACTCGAACGCCCTGGTCTACGACTTTGACCGGGTGACGGCCACGGCCATTCCAAGCCTGATCACCCAACTCAGTGCTTCCGAGTTCGTCGTTCCCGAGATGACGGAATCTGAGTACCGGGAACTGCTTTGGCGGTCAATCGAGTTGCATCGCACCAAAGGAACCCCGTTTGCAGTGAAGCGGGCCCTTGGGGTCTTAGGGATTTCCAGCGTGGTCATCTCCGAATGGTGGCAATCCATCCCACGCCGTCAAGTCCACACCTTCAGGGTCGCGATCGATGGCGAGGGATTGCCATCGGGTGATCCGCGATTTGATGTATCCGACCCAGCATTTTGGGCCAAGGCCTATCAGTTGATCGAAGCCGCCAAGCCAGCCCGGTCGGGTTTTGAATTAGCCATTGCAACCCGTCCACAGTTGGGCCCGGCTCGGATCGCGGCATCCAAAAGAGGGACGGTGATCGCCAGGGTTAACGCCGGGATTCCCCGCCCAAAGGCAACAATCAGGGCAGCGGCCGGCAAACGACTAACCGCTAGGCTCACGGTCTCGACTCCTAAGATCCCAACCGTGGTCTCGACTCAATCGGGATTGCGGTTGGGTTTCCAGGGCGGCGGCCGGCTTGCTCTCGATTTGCCCGTGACGGGGGTTCCTTAATGCCAGACCAATTCGATATCACCGTCTCCGATCTTGAGACCCTACCCGGCGCTGACCTTCAAGATGGCGACCGGCTTTTGGTGTCGCGTCCGGGCGCGTTCGATAAGACCGTGACTTGGGGCGCGGTGAAGGAAGAGTTAGGTGTTGGGGTTGACCTGACTGCATTGCAGGCGCAAGTGGCGGGCAAGGCCAATGCGATCCACCAACACAGCCCCATCGACATCTTGCAGCGAGGGGAGCCAAACGGTTTCGCCACATTGGACGCGACGGGCAAGATTCCGATCCTTCAGATTCCCGATGGGATTGGGGGCGGATCCGTGGGTGGCATTGAAGATGTGCCGGGGCTGCAAACCGCATTGGACGGGAAAGCGCCGATCACCCACACTCAGGGAATTTCCACGATCACCGGACTCCAGGCCGCATTGGATGGAAAAGCGCCGTCCGTCCACTCTCACGCCATTGCTGATGTGACCGGATTGCAGCCCGCCCTTGACGCTCGGGTATTGAGCAGTACGGTAGGGCAACCGTCCGGCGTGGCTTCTCTCGGTTCCGATGGCAAAATCCCACCCGGTCAAATCCCGTCGCTAGCCATTCGCGAAACGTTCGTGGTGGCTTCCGAAGCGGCAATGCTGGCATTAACCGCCCAGCAGGGGGATGTTGCCCGCCGAACGGATACCGGGCAAACTTTTATCCTTCAGACGGAACCGGCAACAACGCTCGCCAACTGGGTTCAAATTTCCGCAACCGCTGCCGTCTCAACGGTGAATGGCGAATCGGGAGATGTGACGCTCACGATCACCGACATCCCAGGATTGCAGACCGCGCTCGACTCGAAAGCTGCAAGCGCTCACGTCCACTCAGGCGCTGATATCACATCCGGGCTGGTCTCGGTCGCACGGCTTGGCGCGGGTACTCCATCGGCAGCGAACTATCTGAGAGGGGATGGCTCATGGGTGGCTCCGAACGTGGCCGCGATCACCGGACTCCAGACCGCGCTAGATGAAAAGCTCGCAACCGCATCCAACGCGGCCTCACAAGGTTTGGTCTTGACGGCAACGGGCGCAACCGCTTGGGAATGGAAACAGCCATCGGGCGGCGGTGGCACTCCAGTCGATGCGAACGGGCATCCCGTGATCGGGGGCGTTGCCCCGGTGGCGGCGGTCGATTGGCGCGGTGGGGTCTCGGAAGTTACGACCGGATTCGCTGCGTTCTCGGGATTGACCAGCGCTTACCGCGCCAACTCGCGACGGCTGTATGTGATGGCGGGAGCCCCTCGATTGCACTTCACTGCCGATGCTTCTGGGCTGTTGGCAGAGGGACAGATTCGGAATTATTGCGCCTATAACACTTCTGTCACGGGATGGACGGTGGTGAGCGCAACGGTGGCGGCCGCATCGGGCGTGAATGATCCCGGTGGTACAGCCGGGGCGATTCAGGTCGACTCGACACTCTCAGGCGGATACACCCAACAGAGCGTGGTCTCGGTTCCCACCGAAGGGGCGGGCAATTACGCAGTCTCGGGTTTTTTCCGGGCCGGCTCTGCCTCAGTCGTGACCCTGTGGCTGTCGGGTGACAACGGCGCAACCTTTTCCCGTTGCGCTTTCGATCTGTCCACCGGAATTGCCACGCCCGACAGCAGCGCGATTGCGCCCAGCAACATCCGAGTCGAGCGCTACCCGAACGGTTGGTGGTATGTCGGGTTTGTGGCGGCTCTGGCATCGGTGGCGACCACACGGATCAGGATTTATCCCGGTGGGTTGGCGGGCGCGGTGGGCACGGTCGTGTTTTGGGGTACGCAGATCGCCCCGGCTGGATATGTGCCAAGCCTTGGAGCCTTGACCAGTACTGCGGTTGGGGTCAAGGAGATTGACAATCGCAGTTCCGCACTCACAACCCCGCTCACCCCTGCTGATTCAGCCTCAATCTACGCAGAGCTTTATCCCGGCGCGGCGGTCGATGGCTGTCTGTTTGCTTTGGGAGTTACGACAGGGAGCAAGCCCCGGCTCGAAATTCGGCGCACTGCTTCCGGTGACGGTGGGTTGGTTCGGGCGTTCAATGCAGCCGGTACGCAGGTATTCACCCAAGCCATCACCCTCGGTACGGGGTTGGCCCGAATCGCCATCGCAGCCAGTTCCGATTCCACGTTGATCGCGGTCAATGGCTCTACCTTTACGGTGGCGGCAAGCCTGAATTGGCTGGCGATGAACCGGATTGCGGTCGGCACGGATATCGACTTGCTGAATGGGGCGGGCGGCGCTCTGTTCCTGCGATTGCTGCTCTATCCCACGGCACTGTCAATCGAGAATCTTTCGGCGCTTTCATTGGGTGGCGGATCGGGCGGATCGAGTGGCGGCGGTTCGGGCGGTGGCGGCAACCTCACATGGGCGGTGCGGACGGCTAACGCCACGCTTGCGGCTAACGAGAACACGTTCGCTAAGTCCGGGGTGACAACCCTCACCCTGCCTTCATCCATTTCGGGCGCGCACCGAATCGCCAACCGTTCAGGCGCGGCGATCACCGTCCAGACTCAAGGCGGCGCGCTGATCGACGGCTTTGCCACGTCCGCAACGATTGCCAGCAATACCGAAGCTGTGATCGTTGCTGACTCCGGGGTGTGGCGGTCGGTGAATGCCACGGTCTTGATTGCGTCCCAAACCTTTTCCTACACCGGGGCTAATCAAACCTTTACTGTCCCGAACGCCATCGGTGCGCGGCTGTTTTTCTACGGGATTGGCGCGGGTGGCGGCGGTGGCTCGGCTCCCGGTGGCGGTGGTGGTGCGATTTGTTTAGTTTTGGAGATTGCCGCATCCACCGATTTGGCTAACGGACGAATCGCCCAAGGCGCAACCCTCGTGATCGTGGTTGGGCAAGGCGGCGTGTTCAACGACACGTCAGCCACCTATGGCGGCGGCGGGCCAAGTGGTGCAGGTGGGGCGGGTTCCGGCGGTGGACTAACCGGGTTGTTTTTGTCCTCGTTCACATTCCCGAATGCACTCGGGGTTGCTGGCGCGGGCGGCGGTGCTGCCAACGCAGTCGGACGGATCGGGGGCGCGGGCGGCGGTATTACCGGGGAAAATTCAACCGGTGATATTCCCGGCACGGGTGGGACGCAATCAGCAGGTGGCACGTCCGGCTCGGGTTCTGGCGGTACAGCGGCGGGACAACTGTCGGGCGCTAGCGCCACTGGAACAAGCTACGCGGGCGGCGGTTCTGGCTACTACGGGGGCGGTGCTGGTCTTGGCGGCGCGGGTGGCTCGGGATACCGATTGCCTGCTGGTTTGGCTGGCTCTGTCTTCTACAGCGGCTCTGGTCAAACGTCAGCAGCCCTGTACTTCCCGGCTGTGTTCAACTCTTCCGTTGGGCGCGGTGGCAACGCATCATCCAACGGCTCAAACGGCGCTGCTCGTATCGAGGTAATCCCAGCATGATTCCAGCACTCATCACCAACGCAGGCATCGCAGCGGCCACCGACGCGCGGATCGCGGGGCTGCAAGTCGAGATCGTGGAAATCGCGATCGGCACCGGCACTTACGCCACGCCACCCAACGGAACCGAGATGGCTCTCAAAACCGAGATCGCCCGGTTTCCCGTCTCGGACTGGACGGATTCAGGCCCCAACGAAGTAGCCATCGCAGGCTACCTCACCGACCCAGGACTGGAGGCTGGAATTACCGAAGTTGGGTGCTTCCTTGACACGGGTGAGCTGTTCGCAATCGCGGCTCGATCAACCCCGCCGCTGCTCTACAAATCCGTTGCCGTTCCGGATCTATTGGTGGAAATCACCCTGGCTCTGTCAGGACTTCCCATCGAGGCGATCACGATCACCGATGACGGCAACGACCTGACGATGCTGTGCGATCTGCCTTGGCTCACACAGAACACGTTGGACATGAACAAGATCGCCATCCTGACGCGCCAATCCCTCAAACTTGCAACCCTTTAAATCATGAGTACCATCGCCCAACGTTTTGCCGAAAACACCGAAGCCCTCAACACCCTGACGCTCGCGGTGCAATCTGCCATCGCCACATCTTCCTCGGTGGGTGGCCGTCCCGTTGATTTGACCGGGTTGGTTGATGGCGTTTTGCTTCAGTACCAGGCCGCTGGGAATAAGTGGGTTGTGATTACCCCGGATACCCTGAAGCTTGCCCTGGATTTGCCCGCCAATTTTGCCGTGGATTTGACCGGCGTGGCTGATGGCTACACCCTGGCGTGGGATGCCGCCCAATCCCGCTTCGAGCCAATCCCGCCACTGGGAAATACCGGGGGCGGTACGGCCGTGGCCGCGAATATTGCCTCGATTCGGGTGGCTAATGGTGTGACCAAAACCGTGTCACTCGGGATTGTGGACACGACTTCGCAGGTGCAATCCGGTGGTGCATCGACCGTTCCCAAAGCACAGATTCCCGTCCTAACCAGCGACATCTCGGGTTCTCCGATCCTAGTGGGCAGTGGCGGCTCGGTTCTCAGTTCGGGGTCGGTTCACGCTCCAAGCCCCGGCTCATGGATGGCCTTTGACGGGAATCCTGAGACCGCGATTCGGTTTGGCCCAACAACCCCAAATAGCCTCAATTCAATCGGGGCATCATCGCCTGCCTGGTTGGTTGCCAGTTTTCCGTCGAGCATTCGCATCACCAGCTACTCTGTTCAAGTGGGAAGCGGCACGGTATCAGGCACGACCAAGACAGTGCCAGCCGCACCAATCACGTTCAACCTGCAAGGTAAAGACGGGACGCTCGCCAACTTTCAGGATGATGCAAGCTGGACAACAGTTGATTCTCAAACGTTGACTAACAATGACTGGGGGCCGTTCGAGACCAAGGTGTTCAACCTGTCTACCGCCCAAACGTATCGTCATTGGCGGCTTCGGGTTACTCAGACCAACCTCGCCCCGTTTTGGAATGTCTCTTGGGGATTCCCCGCGCCGGTCATATCTTCGTTCCAGTTATTCGGCGGGGCATCGGCAACGGGTAACGTAACCGCATCAGTGACGGCGGGGCCGCAACGAGCGGTGTACGAGTCGCGCATCTTCGCTGTCGCTGCTGACGATGATCGGGTGATCGCCACGGTGGGCAATGACGAGGGGTCTGATCGGATTTTCGCCATCAGCGCCAACTCCAAAGCAATCACTCAAGATTTCGCGCTTTCGGGTGGCACGCTGTACCGTGTCCAGTACAACATCCTCTCTCCCAACAACGCATTCCTGTACTCCTCTGCTACTGAGGTATCGGGTCGGATTGCAGTGCAAGCGAACGAAAACCGGGCCTACGTAGCCGCTGGGTCTCAGATCCTTGAAGTCGCCATCGATGCCCAAACTACGACGGCTATCGACCTGCCCAGCGCAGATGTCCAAGGTCTAGTTGTTGTGGGTGGAAAGCTGTACGCGGTGGATCAAACTGGCAACCGCGTGATCGTAATTGACCGGGCAACCCGAACTCAAATCACCACAATCACCGTGGGAACATCACCCATCGACATTGCTTTTGACTCAGGGCAGCAAACCCTATTCGTCACCAACTCAGGCAGCAACAACGTCACCCTGATTTCATCCGTCACCGATACCCCGATCACGACGGTAGCGGTCGGGTCTTTCCCGGTTGGCGTTCGGACGGATTCAACGACGGGGCGGGCGGTGATTGCGAATCGGGATTCGGGGAACGTGACGATCCTCAACACGATTTCAGGGGCGGCGGTCGGGTCGGTGGCCATCGGGACTACAGCCCGCCCGGTTTCTGTGGCGATTGACTCTGCCAATGGTCGGGCGTTTGTAGCCTGTGAGGGCTATCACCAGTTGGTGGCGATCCGATTGAGCGACAACCAGCAGGTGGCCCGCATCCCGGTTGCGCCCGAACCCATCTCAGCGACGTTCGTTGCGGCAACCTCTGAGGTTTACGTGGCCTCTCGGGATGGGGCAATTTCCGTGGTCAAATCGTTGGCAGGCTAACCATGTCTCTCTCATTCACGATTGACGGCCCGGCCCCATCCGACCTTCAGCGCGTCCGATCAAAGTTGCATGACTTGTCTGAGTTAGTCACCCAATTGGGTGAAATGCAACATCAGATGACGATGGAGGATTATTCGAGCCAAGTCAGTCCCGATGGGGCGGGATGGGTTGGCGGGCCCAATTACCACGGGTTGGTGGAATCGGGGGCGATGCAAGGCGGGATTACCCTATCGGCAGGGGGCAACACCGCCACAATCACCGCGTCCGATTTCAAGTCGCCGTTCCACAATTTCGGGACATCTCGCGGCATCCCACCCCGTCCCTTCATCGGCATCGGGGCCCGGCATGAAGCGAAACTGAAAGAGACGGCAGAGCAGTGGCTTCAGTCGTTACTCGGTTAGAACTCAGGGAACAGCTCACTCACCCCCATCCCGGCTACACGAGCTAAAGCCTGACGCTCCCAATGGGTCGGCGCATCCTGTTTTCGCAAGATTGAAACCAATCTTGCGTAATCCAACCCAGACAAACTTGCAAGCGGGGCGTAATCAATCCGCCCCAACTGCCGTAAGTCCTGATACCAGCGGATCAGGGTTTCGGCCACGGTGTGGTACTCAGGGAACGCCTCACCCAATGGCAGATTCAGCGCTGTCGAGACCGCCCTTTGCAGCCGGAGTGAAGGATACTCACGCCCCTTGATCGCAGCATTTAGATGTTGCGGAGTCAACTTGACCCCGCAAGACACGAAAACCGTGTAACACAAATCAATCTGAGTCAAACCCCGTTCCTTGAGGATTGCCTGCAATCGCTCACAAGGGACGGGGTTTTTGGTGGCTTGAGGCATGGGATCGACCAAATAAAGAAAACTCGACAGCCCCTATCTTACTGATTGCCTTTGTGACAAAAGCGCTTTAACCCTGTCACCCCAAGCCTTTGAGGTGATGGCTCTTGGGTGGTTTAACCCGCAATCTTTGGGGACTCTCCTAGGGTGGGATCAGTAGTTTTGATCGGGCCATGCAAGAGATTGAGGTTTTTAGCGTTGGCAATCACACCGATTCAGCGGGGCGAGCAAGAGAGTACGTCCCTGCCGAAGTCAGCGAGATTGCTGATCAGGACTTGGCAGCGGCTCCGGTTCCGTTGGTGGCGGGTCATCCTGCTACTGACGATCCGGCGTTGGGATGGGTGGAAGCAATCAAGCTGAAAGGCTCAAAACTGTTTGTGTCCTACGACCCAGACAAGCTAGCCCCCGGAATCCGTGAGTTTCTGTCGGCTCCATTCAAGCCGTTCCGTCGCGTATCCGTCCGTCTCTGGCATCCCGATCACCCATCGAATCCCAGGCCCGGGAAATGGGGATTGGCCCATGTTGGGCTGTTGGGTGCAACCGCGCCCGCCATTCCCCTGACTCCAGCCTTTGAGTCTGAAAACGACTCGCACCTTTACACCTATACCGCCATGCCTGAAACCCCTACCGTGATCGAGCCGATCGATCCGGTCGCACCCGAGCCGAAACCCGAGACCCCGGACTTCTCCAGCTCTCCCGAGTTTGCCGCGATGCAAGCTCAGATCGCTGAATTGCAGCGCCAAAACCAGTCCCTTGCTCTGGAGAGCGCAGCCACCCAACACCGACTGAAGCTCTCGGAACTTGAACGGCAATTTGACGCGGCCGCATCAACCCGTCCCGAATTGGTGGCTCACAAAGCAACTCAGCTAGAGTTCCTGTCCGCGCTGTCCAAAATCCAATCGCCCGAGTTTTCGGCAGGCGGTAAGGACTTGGCGGCGTTCCATCTGGACTTTCTCGCATCGGCATTTTCTGAGCATGACCTAACCGCTCCGGTGGTTCCCGCTGAAGAACCGGTGGCAATCGCCCCGGATTTCAACGCCCCGCCTGGGATGGTTGTCGATCCTGAAGCCTACGCATTGCACCAAAGGGTGTTGGCGTATGCGGCTGAAAACAACGTTGATTACGTCACCGCCTTGGGCGCGGTAGGGGGTAAGTAATGGCTGGAATTTTCCCGCAACAGCATCCCGAAGATGTTTTGACCGTTGTGGCCACAGACCCGATCAAGGAATTTACGTTCGTTGACGTTCAGTCGGGTCGGGTAGGCACGTCCGCAACTCAACAGTTAGGCATCGCCCAGCACGACGCGGAACCAGGCGAAGCGGTGACGGTGGCGACCGGTGGGCTTTGTGCCGTCCGGGCGCAATCGGGCTTCAATTTTGCCGACGCGGGCACGGCGGTCGCACCCCGGTACAAATTCTCGGGCACGATGACGGCGCAATTCGTCTCTCCTGGTACGTCCGGACTGGCTGTAGCTGGTACGGCGGGCGCGTTCCGGCTATCCCAAAACGAGTGGGCAGCGCCCCCGTCCGCAACCAATCCTCAGCTCACCAACATCGTTATTTTCTAGGACGGGCCTGCTATGCCGATGAACTTACGCGACCGCCGAATCGGGATTGACCCGGTTCTGACCACGATCACCCAAGGGTTTAAAAACGCTTCCTTGGTTGGGACGGCGATTTGTCCCATCGTTGAATCGCCAACCCGCTCGGGCAAGGTGATTAAGTTTGGCAAAGAAGGTTTTGCAACCTACAACACGCTACGTTCCCCACGGGGTACGACTCGACGGATTGAGTGGGGCTACGAAGCCGACCCCTACGAAATTCCGCAACACAGCTTGGAACACTTGGCCGATCTCACGGAAATCTCTGAAACCGAATCGCGCGTAGGACTCAACTACGAGCGCACGACGATGCTGTCGTTGATGGGCAGTCACGCCTTGTCCCTGGAGAAGGAAATCGCATCGGTTGTGGCCGATCCTGCCAACTACGACGCAAACCACAAAACCGTCCTAACCGGAAACGATAAATGGTTGGTGGGTGAGGGCGCGAGCCGTTCCCGTCCGTTTCGGCAGATCAAGGATTGGGCCCAGGAAATCCGCCGGTCTATCGGGACAAAACCCAACACCCTGCTACTTGGCTCCGAAGTTTGGGACGCACTGGACGATCACGAGGATATCCGTGATCGACTGAAGCACACGTCATCTGAAACGCTGACCACCGAAATGCTGGCCCGGATGTGGGGTTTGAGTCAGGTGATCATCGCTGAGGCGGTGCATTTGGATGACGGCGCTGAAAATGCCGAACTGACCGACATGGCTTGGGCAAAATCGGCAATCCTGGCATACGTCAACCCCAACGCGATTGCGCGCGGCACGGTCAGCTACACCCCCTCTGTCGATGTGAGTCGGGCGGAACCTTCTGCGTTTTACACCTACGTTTTGCAGGGGATGCCGGCCGCCGAAACTCCTTACGAGGTTCGAGACCGAAAGTCTGTCGTCTACGGCGTGAACTACGACCGTCAGGTTGAAGTGACCGGGATGGGCGCGGCCTTCTTAGCTCAGGAGGTGATTTAAGTGCTGTACGAATTGCTCGTATCCGTGACGATTGACGGAAAACGGCGGCAACCGGGCGAAATTGTGACCTTGCCTCAAGGGGCTGTCGAAACCTTTGTCAAGCGGGGTTACGCCAAAGCCGTACAACCAACCCCACCGCCCGACACCCGACCGGAACCACCCAAGCCGGAAACCTCAAAACCCCGTCGTAAGACTGAACCCGAACCGGACAAACCATGATCCGCCGCACCCTCACAGTCACTTTTGCCAGCGTCCGCTTAGAGTTGCCCGACCAATGGCTTTGGAGTCTCAGGGTTTCCGCTCTGACCTCGCAACTTACGGCCGGTCGTGACTACGAATACGACGCTACAGAGGGTGAGGTAAGGACGCTACCGCTCGGACGGGTCAAGCCGCTGTCGATTGTGCTGGCCACTTACTCGCCTGCTACAGGGTTACCAGTGGTACAGGCTCCAATCGCGATCAACCAAGACGGGGTGGGCTATCTCCCTCAAGGCTTGACCGATCTGATCCTTCAGGCGACTAGCCCACCGGACTTTGATCGCAATATCGATTACGAAGTCGATTTACAGCATGGCCTGTTGACTTGGGTGGCGACAGGCCGGATCGACCCTGCTGAGTCCGTCCGGGTTTCCTACCATGCCTTTGGCAAGGCGAACCCGGAAACAGATGCGCCCGATTACTCGGATTACTACGCCACGCCCGATGATTTTGTCCGTACTTACGGATATGAAGAGACGATCCGGCTCACCCAAAACGGCAACGGAGAAGGACGCGACCTAAAGACCGAACCCGACTGGGGCAAGTTGGCGGCGCACCTTGAACAGGCAACGGCCGTGATCAACTCAGCAGCCGGCCCCTACCTGGAGTGGAACGCCCTTACCACGTCCGAGTACGACTCACGCAAATGGATCGCGCTCTCATTCACTCGCTACCACCTTGACCCTCATCAGGGAGAAGACGTTTGGAAGCAAGCGGATTTGGCCTTGTCCCGATTGCGGCAAAAGGGATCAGAGGGCGGCGGTGTGTTGCCCCCTGAAGACGGCACGGGGCTTGACAGCCGGTACATTTCCTACGGTGTCGCGCCGCAAACCTTTACTCAGGAGCGGTTGCGGCAATGGTGAGTTGGATTGCCCAGCAGCGGGCCGCCATCATCGAGCGCCTACGGGTTCCGTTCGAGCCTTACGGGGTTGAACCGAAAGAGCCAAACCCGTTGGCAGAAGCGGACGTGGCGAAAGGGAGTTTCAGGGGGTATGCATGGGTGGGTTTAGAGCGGGTGACGTGGGAAGCATCCGAGGGACGACCCACGCCAACGCAGCGAGGGGAAGCCCTTTGGACAATCGCCATCGGTCACACCACGCTTGAATCCTGTGAGTCCCTGGTTGCGATCACCCAAGCGCGATTGATTGGGCTGCAAATCCCAACGGCACGGGCCGCCATCGGGTTAGTCCGTTCCGAGTACGAGGGCGTTGATCGGGCATCCCGTCGGATTTGGCAGTGGACGGTACAGGTATCAGTCCCAATTCTGGCTGTTGCCGACAACACCCCACTTGAACCCGAACCGCTGGCCAAAGCCATCACCTTCACTCAACTGCCGACACCACCTATCGAGTTGAATGCATCCGGATGGCCGATTGCCCCCGATCCAGTTCCCAGCGATCCGCGCGACCCTGAATCGCCGCCGCTCAATCCCCACACGCCCAACGCAAATCCCAACCCACCCCAACAGCTCACAATCCCGAACAAGGTAGAGGAATAACATGGCAGCCATTGGCGAGTTTATTCGTGGCGTTCAGTTTGTAGAAATCCCGACCGGCTTGGTTCCGGTGCAAATCACCCGCACTTCCACAATCGGATATGTCGGCACGGCTCCGATCCATAAGTTGGCTGAAGCGGATCGAAAAATCAACGAACCAGTGCTGATTGCCAATGACCGTGACGCGGCCCGGTATTTGGGCCCAGCAATCCCCGGTTACTCACTGCCCTACGACGCAAAGGCTCGGGATGACTTTGGCGGTGGATTAATCATCGCCATCAACGTATTCGATCCCGCAATTCACCTGAACGTGGCCACCCAAACCACGGCATTCACAGGCGACACGCTCACCCTGACTGGCACAAAACCGGGTGAGGCAAACATCGACCTGATCAGCCTCGAAGGGACGGCCAACTACTCGGGTTCGTTCCGATTCAAAGGAGCCGATCGAGACACCGTGAGCCGGACGTTTGCCGGTACGCCAGGAACAATCACGATCCCGACCGGGGCAACTCTGGTGTCGATCAAGTCGGGCAACACAGTCTACGAGCTGACCACGGATTACACAATCGCGGGCAGCACGATCACGCGGGTTGATGGTGGCGGCATTGCGGCTAATGCAACCGTATCCGTTACCTACGAAGAGGGCGTGGACTCGATCACCTTGCCCCGTCGCGTGACCAAGGTTCTGGCCCCAACCGCCAACACCTACGACACGGGTGAGCCAACTGCTGAAATCCTGTCGGTTGAAGGGTTGAACGGCACGGTTTACACCCTGACTACCGATTACACCGTGGCCGCTGGTGTGGTCACTCGGGTGGGCGGCGGCGCGATTCCGTCCGGGGCCCGGTTGCGCGTGACCTACTCCAAAGTGGAGGTGGGAACTGTCACAAGCCTTGACGGGTTCACGACCTACGCAGAAACGGCTGATTTCACGGTAGAGTCCGGGGTGATTACGCGAGTTCCCACGGGCGGGATTCCCGTGAATGGGGCGATTCGGGTGGCGTATTCCGAACAAAACGTGGTGTTTGAAGAATCCCGCGACTATGAAATCAATCCGATTACTGGCACAATCACGCGGGTTACGACCGGGCTACAACAGCGGATCGCGTCCGGGGCAACCGTGACGGCTTCGTACGAATACCCCTCGGAAGTCACGTCAGCCGACATCATTGGCGAAACCCTGGAAGACGGGAGCCGCACAGGCATCCAAGCTTGGTTGGGTTCAACGCAACGCCTTGGATTCCAACCGATGCTTGTGGCCGCCCCTGGCTGGTCAGACCGAATTGAAGTAGCGCAGGCACTTGAGAATTTTGTGGAACGGACGCGGGCGGTTGCGGCAATTGATGCACCCATGGGGCTAACCCCTCAAGAGGCCCTGGAATCACGGGGCGCGGCTGGCCCGGCTGAAAACTTTTTCACATCATCCAAGCGGATCGTTCCCTGCTATCCCCATGTCGAAACCTTTGATGTGGCAACGAACAAGCCTCGACTCGAACCCTACTCTCGCCGTTGGGTGGCGATGGCATCGGTTACCGATCTACGGTTCGGGTACTGGTACAGCCCCTCAAACAAGGAACTGAACGGGGTTCAGGGGATGGAGCGGTTATTGACCTCCATTCATAACGACCCGAACTCTGAAGTGAACTTGCTGACGGGCGCGGGCGTGGCCACGATTTACCGGGATTACGCGACCGGGTTCGTGTCTTGGGGTGCATATTCAGCAGGCTATCCAGCCAGCGCCGAAATCGAGAACTTGATTTCAGTGCGCCGGACGTTGGACGTGATGCAATTCGCGTTGGAACGGGCCTGTTTGATCTACATTGACCAGCCGATCAACACCGTGATCGTGAACGTGCCGGCCACGGTGAACGCATTTCTGGATTCCCAGGTTGCCTTGGGTGCAATCGTCTGGGGGCGCTGTTCCTACGACCGGCGGAAAAACCCACCCACTGAGTTGGCCAAGGAGATTCTGCGATTCGATTACGAGGTGACCCCGATGCCGGGAGCGCAACGGATCATCTTTGAGCAGCGGGTCGATATCACGCGCCTGTCTACCTTGGGGGCGTAGTCATGAGGGGATTTGGTGGGGTCTGGCTTTGTGTGCTGCTATCCGCTTCCGGCGTGATCGACAACAATCCCCGAACGGTCGCAACCTACGCGATTTTGGCAGTGACGGGATGGGTGTTGCTTCGCGCCCATCAAAAACTTCCAAATGGAATCGTGGTTTGGCAGCACTTTTTGACCGGGACGTTGACCGTGATCGCGCTCTACTCGCTGCTAACTTCTCAGGGGGTGCAATTTGCTGGCTTTAGCTGGATTGCTGGGTCAGTCCTCACACAAACCATTCACTACTATCACCGATGTCCACGCCCCCACCCCCACCGGATTTAGTTCAGACCATAAGAGATTACGCTGCTGAAATTGCGGCGGTGTTTGGGGGGTTGGCCCTGATTGTCGGGAAAGCGGCTGAATGGCGTGAGCGCGACCGGGCGCAAAAGCGTGAGTTTTGGGATCTGCAAAGCGAGCGCCTAACGACCCGAGAGCAGAACCTGATCCAGATTGTCCAAACACCCCTGAACGCCACGATTGATGAGCTACGGAAAGACTTGGATCGAGAGCAATCGCGGGTGGCTCGTTTGCAGTCCCAAATCTCAAAGCTGACAGATTTGGCCCGCGTCAATTTCGAGCAAAAGGAGTTTTACAAACACCGCTACAAAGTGACGGGCGCTCAACTGCTGTCTTCTCTGAGACTTTTGGAGCGGGCCAGGCCTGGATATTTTGAGCGGCAAATTGCCCAAGTCGAGTCCGAATTGCAAGGCGATGAAATCTCCCGTTTCAGCCCCCCGCGATTCGATCCAGACCGCCCAATCACTGAGGATCATGAGCGCCGTTAACCCGGACTCAATCAGCTAAACCGATACCCTATTTTTGGAGGTACACTTCATGTCTCGGATCGGCAAAATTGTACGCGCATCGGTATGGATCGATGGTGAGCTGTTGGATGGCATCGTTGATGAACTGGAGTTGCCAACGCTCGAAACTGAGACCGAAGAGGACGCTTCGCTTGGGTTGATTGGCAAGCCGGAATATCGGCTGAAGTTTGAACCTCTCGAATGCACGATCACTTGCACGTCCTACCATCCCGCTCTCGACAAGGCATCCCACGATCACATTGGAACGCACGAAATCATCGCCCGCGCCAATGTTGAAATCTATGAAAATGGGGTTCTGGTAGACGAAAAACCACAGGTTACCACCTTGCGCGGTCGGTTCAAGGAAACACCGGGCGGCGATTTGTCGGGCGGTGAATTGGCTGAATGGGAGTACGTGATGAGCGCGGGTTACTATCAGCGGGTCTACGACGGGCAAGAGGTTTTGGCGCTCGATATTGCCGCCAACATTTACCGCGTGGACGGGGTTGATTTGCTCGAACGAATGCGAGCCAACTTGGGAATTGGCGGCGGCAATGTGTTGGGCAACGTGGCGTAATTCGGATTAACAGGAGTCGAGAGAGATGGCTAAGACGGACGCAACGGATTTGGCACTGGCTGAATTGGGTGTGGGAACTTCGGAACCGCCCAAGCCCGGACTGAAGGATCGCGTTGTTGATCAGATCGAAGAGTGTCTTGATGCATTGGATGAGTTGGCAGATGCCGTAAATCCTGACGTTTTGGACAGCGGTGATCAGGTCGTGAAACTGCCATCGGGTCGGGTGGCCAAAATTCGAGAAGGCACGATGGCTGACCTCGAACGCGCTCAATTGTTATCAGGCGGAAAGCAACAGAAACTCATCCCATTTCTGATTGCTGAATTGGTGGAAATCGACGGTGAAAAGCTGACTTACGAAAAATATCGAGCACTGCCAATTCGAGAGGGTTCGGTGCTAATGACGGCTGTTGCGGCTCAGTTTCCCGAGGGGGAATCCTAACCCCGTTGCACGTTTTGGCGTTGCTCGAAGCGGGGTTTACCTACTCGGAAGTTCGACAGATGACGCACCAGACCGCCCGGTTTTGGTGGGGACATATCCAGCAACTTGACCAGCTAAAACACCGCGCTATCGAAAAGGCAAAAAACAAGGCGAGACCCAAGCGTGGCTAGCACTTCCCTCACGATCACGATCAATGCTGTCGATCAAGCTTCTGCCAAGATCGACAGCATTTTGTCTCGGTTGGAACGTGCCCAGCGACAGACGGCCAAGGCAACTGAAGCGGCCGGGGGCGCTGCAAACAATGCAGGCAAGGGTGCAAGCCGATTGCAGCGGGGGATGGGTCGGGCTGCTGACGCGATGGCGGGATTCGATGCGGCTGCTAACCTGATCGGCCGTCCCGTGATCGGGGCGATTGGGGGAAGCCTTCAGGCGTTCCAAGAATTTGAAGACGCGATGTCCGCCGTTCGAAAAACGACGGGCTTAAGCGTTTCCGAGACCGCTGCATTGGGTGATGAGATTAAGGCGATGTCTCGCACCATCCCCATCAGTCAGAAGGGGTTGGCTGATATTGCCGAATCGGCCGGGTCGCTGGGCATCGCGCGGGATGACATCAGCAAGTTCGTGGACACCACGGCCAAGATGTCAACGGCCTTTGATATTGCGCCGGGAGAGACGGCCACCCGACTGGGCAAGCTCTCGAACACGTTCGGATTTATGAACCAAACAACGGGCAAGCTCGACTTCGGACGTGTCCAAAAGTTTGGCGACATGATCAACTACTTGGGCAACACGTCGGCAGCAACCGAGGTGGAAATCCTGAACGCAACGCAGCGCTTCTCGGGTACGGCCAAGGCGATGCGGATCACCGAGAACGACGCGGCGGGTTTGACCACCACGATGATCAGCCTTGGGATGGCCCCTGAGTCGGCCGCCACCGGGCTTAACTCGATGTTCGCTTCCCTGAACGGGCTGAATAAGGCCACTCCGAAACAGGCAGCGGCCTTGGCAGATTTGGGATTGACCACCCAAGACGTGATGAAGGCAATGGAGACCAGCCCGGTCAAGGCATTCGAGTCAATCCTGAGCAAAGCGGGTGACGCGGGGCTGAAAGGGCAAGCGGCATTGGTGGGATTGTTTGGGAAAAACCACGCACCGAAGGCCGCGCAACTAGCCCAAAACATGGATGTGCTGGCGGCCACGATGGCGCGAGCCAACGATGTGACAGCGCAACAGGGCGGGATGCAAGCTGAATTTGCCGCTCGGATCGACACGATGAAAGCTCGCGTCCAGTTGGCCCAAAACGCGATGAATGAGTTGGCGATCAACGTGGGCGGTGCGCTGGCCCCAGCGGTTACATCGGTACTGGCTCCGATCACGGCGGTGATTCAGGCATTGGCTAGTTTCGCTTCTGCCAATCCTGGCATCACGGCGATGATCGCAACCTTTGCGGCCTTGAGCGCGGGCATCTTGGTCGTGGTAGCAGCGGTGGGAGCCATCGGAGCTGCACTGGCTGGGATTGCGGTCGGGCCCATCTTGGCGGTGGCGGCGGCGATCACGGCAATCGGAGCGGCGGCGATGGCATTGAAGCCCCAACTATCAGCGCTATTCACGGGATTCGGTCAAGGCTTCATGGCAGCGTTCGGGCCAGCACTTGACAACCTCAAATCCGCACTCTCCCGATTAGGCGCGGCGTTGGCCCCCGCGTTCAACGCGATCAAGGCTGCAATTCAATCGGCATTTGGGCCGGGTGCGCTCTCAGGGATCCAAAACTTTGGGCAGATGATTGGGGCTGCACTGGGTGCGGCGGCTGGGTTTGTGGCCAATTTTGTCGCGGGAGTTGTGAACGCGGTGGCGGCGGTGGTGGAATTTGGGAACGCGATCGCGCAGGCATTCTCGGGTGATTTCGGTGGGCTGGCCAACATCGGATCGGGACTGATGAGTGCGATCACGGGGGCACTGGCAGGGTTGCCGGGGTTGGTGATGAGCGCGTTGGCTTCTATCCCAAACCTGATCATGTCCGTGTTCTTGGGACTGGGCGGGTTGATTTCGGGTGCGCTATCGGGATTACCGGGGCTGGTGTCGAGTGCGCTTGCTGCTATCCCGTCTGTGATCGCCGGGGTGTTTGGGCCAGTGCCTGGATTGCTTGCGGGATTGGTGGCATCGTTCGGATCGGCATTCTCGGGGTTAGGCAGCTCAATCATGTCTGGGTTGCAAGGGGCGCTCTCGGGAATTGGCTCGTTTGTGCAGGGCATTCAATCGACCGTGATGGGCGTGGTCAATGGCATCAAGTCAGCTTTTGCCAGCCTGTCGGGCGCGATGACTATTGGCGGTGGCGGCGGTGGGTTCCTGAGTGGGATGCTGTCGGGCGCTCAATCCATGATCCAGGGGTTGATTTCCAGTCTGTCGAGCATTGGCCCGATGCTGCAATCAGCCTTGACCGCTCCACTGATGGCAATTGGCCCGGCAATCACGGGCATCGTCTCGCAAGTGATGACGCTCGGGCCGCAATTGGCAGCTTCGTTCACGACGGCGATGGCGAGCATCACGACCGGGATGGCAACCATCGCCACCAATATCGGCACGATTTTCAGCAGCATCGCCACCACGATCACGCCTGCCATCACCCAAATCGGCATGGCTTTGACGATGGCATTCACGACCGCATTCGCACAGGTTGGGGCGCAAGTGGCGGCATTCACCGCGCAACTCGGGGCCGCATTCACAGGCATCACGGCGCAAGTGGCCATGCTGGGTTCATCCCTGACAATGGCGTTCTCAACTGCCTTCATGGGTGTCCAGATGCAAGTGATGATGCTCTCGGCAACCATGACGATGGCATTCGCATCGATCACGGCGCAAGCGACCGCGTTCGGTGCGTCTCTGTCGGCTTCGCTCACATCCTCAATGGCAGCGGCTCAAGCGGCCATGGCGGCGGCAATCGCGGGGATTCAGGCGCAATTGGCCCAACTTCCTGCCATCGCATCAGCAGCGGGGGCGCAAATCGCGGCGGCATTCCAAGCCATGGCCGGGTCAATGCAGGCGGCCGGGATGGCGATGATGTCGAATTTGGCAGCAGGGATTACGGCGGGCATCGGTCAAGCGGTAGCAGCAGCATCAGCAGCAGCGGCGGCCGTCCGGGGTGCGTTCCCAGGCTCCTACGCAAAATACGGCCCGTTCTCCAAATCCCAATTTGGGGGAGCCGGGCCGGGTCTGTTGGATGTGTTCACGACGGGACTGCAAAAGGCCGCGGTCGGATACCAGGGCACGATTGGCGGCGCACTCAATCCGATGGTGGGTGGGATGGGATTACAACCGGCCCCGATGCCGATCGGCCCAATGGCGACGGGAGCCACCCAACCGGCAACCTCGCCATCAGCATCCAGCGTGTTCAACTTCTCGCCGACCATCAATGTCGGATCAGATGGGGCGGTTGCCGCTGTCGGTGGGGTGTTGGCCGCAGAGCGCGAGAAGTTTTTCGCAATGATTCAGGAGTACGAGGCACGAAAGCAGCGATTGAGTTATGGCTAATCAACTTTCAGGGCCAGCATTTTATTGTCCACTCGATAATCGCCAGAGCCAGGGGCCAGTTCATACCGCACTGCCAACACCGTGCCACCGCCAATCGGATAGGCCCGGTTCAAGACCTTGACCTCACCCGTTGGGCCCGGCTCGGTTGATCGCTGATCACCACCGCCCTTCACTCCAATCCGAAATTCAGCATCGTCCAAGCTGAGACCGGGGGTTACGGACTGCCAAATCTGGATTTCAGGAGGTGGGCTGACAACAGGAGCCGGATTGACAGGGCGAGGCTGAGATTGCCCGATTCCAGCCAACCCGGCTCCTGCAACAAAGGCAATGGTGCATCCGATCCAGGGGTTCATGGCAGTAGCTCCGAAGTGCGGCATTTAATCCTTCGCAACATCTCACCCAAACCCGCAAGCTCATGGAAATTTCCGCATATTTGCTGATTGGCGATCTATCGTTTCCCGTCCGGTCGGGCATCTCAGGGATTCGGACGGCGGCGAAATGGACGTTCCCAACTCACGACCGGGTGGCTCGCCAGCAGGCTATGCAGGCTTGCGGGTCTGAATTGGAGAGCCTTGACCTGACTATTGACCTCCACGTTGACCAGGGGCAAATCGAACCCCGGTTGACGGCGATCCGTGAAGCGGCCTCCCAACAGCAATCCCTTGACCTGGTGTACGGCCAAGGGATTTGGAACGGGAAATATGTGATCGAGTCGCTGAGTGTGGACGTGAAACAGACGATGAGCGATGGAACCCTTTGGGCGGTGTCGGTGGATTTGTCCCTGAAGGGGTCAACCAATCCCGACCCGGCCCCATCAGCATCTCTCTCGGAAGCGTTCAATTTTTCCCCGTTCCAGCAGTCCGCAACCGGGGCAATTGCGGCGGCATTGGCCAAGGCGTTGGGCTAAAGTTCAATCGGATGGATCTTCTGGAGTGATATCGCTATCGATCCGGGAAAGTTTCGCACAAAGCCCCGCGACCTCACGAATCTCTTGCTGCAAACAACTGACGGCATCGGGATTCAGCTTCGCCCACCTTTTGCCCACGAATGATGCGGTTGGTTCCGGCTCGTAAGCAGAGCGGCGCTCTTGCTTTTGGCGGCGGTTGGTGTCGGATTCGATGTCATCAGCCAGGGATTGTGCATCTCGAAACATTTGCGACACGGAAGCACTTTGATACTTCGGACTGACGATCATCGCTTCCAGAAGTCGGGTCAGGATTTCGGCGCGTTGCGATTCGCTCATGACTCGCTTCGCTCCATTCCCATTTTGCAAGCGGCGACTAGGGCCAGCGCTTTGCAAAGCTCCCAACGCCATTCAATCGGCTGATGGTAGTCAACTGGCCGGATTGAGCTGATTACTTCAACGGCCGACTCTCGGGAGCCGTTACATAAATCAATCAAGTCCGTCAGCTCTGGGATTTCGTCAATCCCGCGATTAACTTGGTCTACCAAATCTGAAATCAGGGCAGAGCGCTTGGCTTCAAGAGATGCCGCTAGCCCTTGATCGATCCACTGGCGGATGAGTCCATTTCGCTGCTCCAGCCCGACTCGATGGGTCAGCGCGTCAATTTGCGCTCGGGTCTGTTCAGTTACTCGCAACTGGAACTGATGTTGATAAACACCACGGGGCGGGCGATTCCCTTGATTTTTGAGGCGGGCGATTTCTTCGGGACGGGGCCGCGATTTGCGACCCGGCTTGGATTCGGACATGGTTCGGTAGGTAGATAAGCCGGCCCGTGGCGGGCCGGGATGGGTTAGTAAAGGCGATGGGGGATGCCTTTGAGCAGATCCATAACTTCGGATTGCATCAGATCGTAGGCGCAATGGAGACTCGGGATGTCGGCTGGGTTGAGCGGGTCAAATAGCCAAGCGGTGTCGTCGCCAAGGCGATGGAACGATTCAGCGGATTCATCCCAAACGCCGGTCACGATTGACCATTCAGTTTTGCCCTTGGCCGCTACCACATATCGCTCGCCATTTTCCAGGGATCCGGGATTGAACGGCATGAACGGGGCGGGTAGGGTTTCGGGATTGGGTTCGGGGCTTCCACACCGTCCCGTGTTGGTGATCGAAACCGGAGCGATCACGGCCACGTTGCCAGCGTATCCACCAGCACGGGCAATTACGAGCGCCTCCCAAGGCTTGCGATTGGGACTCAGGTGTCGAGCATCGGAGGGGGTGAAACTGATTTCAATAGTTTGATCAGTCTCGAACATCGCCAGGGCTTCAAACAGCAGCCCCGCGTTCACGAGAATCGAATGGGTGACGGGGCGGCTGGCCAACAGCACGATATCGTTGACCAGTCCGGGGGATAACCCATCGCCCTCTCGGTAGACAGCGCCGATCTTTTGCCCAGAGTCACCTTCAATCGAGCTAACCCACTCAAGGCTGTGTGCATCGTCGCTTGCGCTCATCCCAACGATGGGGGTGATCAGCGCAAGGCTAGGCTCATCAGGGTTGACTGCAACGGCCACGGCAGCACCGTTATATAGGGACTCTGCCGCAAGGTGAACGGGCAAGTCGTTGTCAGTGGCAACGCTGTCAAACGATCCATCGACAAATCCGTAATCGCTAAACATGGGTGGTCTCACTCGATAGGTGTGAAAAACGATTGTGCAACCCCCGCCAAGGGGTATAGATAAAACCCTAACTCGTAACCATCGGAATGTCAAGGGGTTAAGCAGCAATCAACTGACGGAAGGCGTTCAACTCGAAACCGGCGCGGATCAAGTGTTTGCAGATGGGCTGGGATGCACCACGCTCGGATTGAGCCACCCAATCAGCGCAATCACAGACCGCGCGACCGCGTTCGATTCGAGCGGCGTGATGACGGTATTGATTGCCATCGCGGGTTTCGAGATACGCCACGCCTTTGTAGAGTCGGGTGAGCCGGACGTTCCGTGCCCCAGACTCGCGAACCGATCGGAAGTCACGGGCGAAATCCCGCTTGCTCACAAACCGACCACCACGCCCCTTGACCACAACCAACACGACATTGGCCCATTCTTCAACTCGGATGATTTGAGCGGGGTTGATTTGCAGGATGCGAGCGGCGGCGGCTTTGGTGAACATGGTGGGCTGTCTGAACTCGATATATACAATCTATCCTGTAATCATCGGATTGTCAATGGACTGGTCAAAATATTTTTAGACATGAAAAAACCGACCGGGGGCGGTCGGTTTGGGCGGGATTCAGGTTGAACGCTTCAGGGTTTGGCGCAACCGTTGCAGCGCTTTCCGTTTCTGTTTGGCGCGGGCTGGATTGCCACGGCCCTTATCGTTGCGGCCCCGGTTGCGGGGCGATTCGTGGGATTTGAGGTGCATGGGTGGGGGCGGCCCGTGATCGGGCCGGGTGGGGTTAGCTCAATGCGGCGCGGACGGAATCAGGGCGGATGCGGTTGCCGACTTTTTTCAGCCCGTAGTGTTCTAGGCGGATGCTAGGGGGCAAGTGCTTCTCGTCAAGCGGAATGGCCCACGCTTTTTCGAGAACATCGGTCGCAAAAAACCACCCCTTCTCGGGAATCCCAGAAAACACATCAACCAAGGCGTTGTTGTGGACTGCCATCAACCGAATGCAGCTCGCAACCCAATGGTTGCCGTCACAGAAATCCTCAACAACATCAGCCTTGACCGCTAGGTATCGGGGCATCTTCTCGGAAGGGAACGCAGCCGACCGCCCATCAAACCCAAGCATTCGGCCGTTCTCGAATCGCAGCCCCAGGAATTGGAGAAGCAATCGCAGGACATGGTACTCATGTCCCTTGGGCAATGCCTCGCGACGGAAGATCTCATCCGAATACGGAATAGGCAGGCTCAAATGATGCGCGTCGATGATGTCGTTGAGGATGGCCTTGCCATAGCCGTAATCGAAGCACCCTGCCATTCCGACTCGCTTCACGACCCACTCAAAGCGCTTGATCATCTCATCAGGGGTTTTAAGCTGCTCCCATGGGCTGTTGCGATTGGATAGGAAATTCCTAGGCGCGGCAAACGTGCTACCGCTCTGGTACTGTCCAGTTTTGCGGATGGATGGCAGGACTTCGGAGAACACCCAACGTTGAAATGCCTTAGCCTCTGGTTTACGGCTTGTGAACACCAGGGCGTACAGTCCGGGTTCGTTGACAACGTTGGTTCTCTGAGTGCGACCGATGGTGTCCATAATATGGACATCATCTTTCATCCAGTCCTCAAGGCGACCAACAGCATTGCGATCATTCTCGATTCCCAACACAGCGCACACGTCTTTTGCCACAAACCACGGCTCATCAGGAGTGCCAACGACCCGAACCTCTTGACCTTCAAACGCTTTAGCCAGCAGAATATTGGACATGGTTTCAGCCCCTCCTATGGGCGATAACCGCGCCGCTTGGGAACTCTCCATTCCTGGGCGGCTTTGTTGTTCTCATGATAACACAAAGAATCTATTCGTCAACCCGAACAGGGCGGGAAATGACCAACTCGCCAGACGCAATAGCAGCAAAAAACTTACCCCAAGCGGGTTTGCCGCCATGGACGTACCCTAACTTCACTACGACCCGACTTACTCGATCACGCGCCGCGGGCGGCACATTGAAATTCATTGCAACGCTTTCTACGCAAGGACGCGGCACGGCTCGACTCCATCAGAATAAACGCTACCCATTTACCCTAGCACGACCCTAGGCAGATGCCAAGAAATTGCTCGCCAGCCTAGCCACCTGTTACATCGATTGGCGACAGACCCCGAATCACCCAAAGGTAGAGATAGCAAGGGTTTCGGAAGATCCCAAAATCCTGTAACAGGGCACATCCCAAAATCGAGTCCCATCTCAGAAGTTTTCCAAATTTTAGGCAGATGCGCTTGAAAGCCTTGCCCTGTATCCGTTTCGGACGACAGACATCCCTAAACTCACAAGCAGATGCCAGAATTTTAGGCAGATAAGCAGACCTGATGAAAAGTATTAGTTCGTCTTATCTGCCTAAAATTTCCCCATCTGCTTGTGAGTTTTAGAAAATCCAAAGGCTAGAACTCCCACCCAGCAAGGGATAGAGACCCCATCTGCCTAAAATTCTAAAAAATCCCCTTTAAGAGCATTTCCCTTCTTTAGTGGTTACAGGTATATAAAGGGGTTCTGAAAGGTAGGCAGGGTAAGGCTTTCAGAGCGTATCCAATGATTACTACAGGTGGCGATGGGTGGCTATGAGAGGCTGAAATCCTTACG
>NZ_LIRO01000066.1:0-2466 GCF_002742025.1 Limnothrix sp. PR1529 | reverse complement strand
CTGTGGTTTGACGTTCGCTATAACTCCTCTGTGGGCTGGGTAGCGCAAAATCCTGGCCCTTACCTACAACGCATGGAACCGGCGCGATCGACCCCACCCAACCCCACCGCCCCCACTGGCAACCGACCCAGCCCGCGCCCCAGTCCGTCCCGTAACGGTTCCAGCAATCGATGACAGTTGGCCTTCGCTTCTGAATTGACCGCGATCGCCCGACCCGATAAGGTTCTAGGAGGAAATTTCTAGCGCAATAGGCAACCCCGAACCTTGGCTAAGACCGTCATTGCAGGCAACTGGAAAATGTATAAAACCCAGGCCGAAACCCTGGAGTTTTTGAAGCCCTTCGTTGAGCAAATCGCCGAAACCCCGGACGATCGCGAAATTGTGCTGTGCGTTCCCTTCACGGATCTCAGCGTGCTGTCCAATGCTCTTCACGGCAGCCGCATTCGCATCGGCGCGCAAAACGTCCATTGGGAAGCCAACGGAGCCTATACCGGCGAAATTTCGGCTGAAATGCTGACCGAACTGGGTGTTCGCTACGTGGTGGTGGGCCACAGCGAACGGCGGCAATATTTTGGTGAAACCGACGAAACCGTCAACCGCCGATTGAAGGCGGCCCAAGCGGCCGGTNNCGAAACCAAACAACAGCGCGACGCAGGCGAAACCCAAACCCACATTGCCCAACAATTGAAGGCGGGGTTGGTGGGCGTGAACCTCAGCAATCTGGTGATTGCCTACGAACCCATTTGGGCGATCGGCACCGGGGACACCTGCGAATCCAAAGAAGCCAACCGAGTGATTGGCTGGATTCGCGATCAACTCAATGGTGAAGACTTGCCGATTCAATACGGCGGTTCTGTCAAGCCCGAGTTGATTGATGAAATTATGGACCAACCGGAAATTAACGGTGTGTTGGTTGGTGGCGCTAGCCTTGACCCGATCGGCTTTGCTCGGATTGTGAACTATCAATAATTGCCATCATTATTGCCACGATCTGCCTCACTGTTTTGCCTTGTTTTTTTCAACCATTGCTAACCAATAGGCGGGCGATCGAGCCGGAATATCCACTCGATCGCCTGCATTCTTATCCAAAAATCATGCTAATTTTTCAGAAATTTATTCTGAATTGAGTTGCCGCTGTTGCTTAAAACGCTAGTTATTTTCTGTGAGATGATGAATTGTGATAAAAGATCACTCGCATTGCAAGATTTTCCCTAACTCATTACTACTCAATTACGGCACTACAGCCTTTACCTAGAATTATTGGCACGCCATATTGCAGATGCCATAAAGCAACGGTTTGGTGGGCAGTGCCCACCCTACGGGCGACTATGCTTAGTAATTGAGGTAAGGGCTGTATCTCCGATCATTCCCTAATTATTATTGCTACTGCTGCCTTCTTCTTGCGTTTCTGCTGGTCCTCCAAACGTGCCACCGGGGCCAAACAAGGATGTGGCCGCCTCATCCAATTGTTGGAAAAAGAGCAGGAAACCCAACACATCTCGGAACGGCTGGGTCACGGTGTTCAAGGCATAGGTAACGCGAGCGATGAGGTTGCGATTCACAACTACCACGTCGTTATCGCGCAGGGGAGGATTATTGGCTGGATCGCCCATAAACGCAGCTTTGCCATCCAGAATCCGGGTAACCGGTTTGCCCTGTTCTGGATCAAAACGAATGAGGGCAATTCGCCGGAGCCGAGCGGTATCCAATGACACGCCATTGAGCGCATCAATGAAGGTACTGCCGTTGGGCAGGGTGAGGGTGACCAGGCCACCGCGACCGGCATAGTTCACCATCCGAATCCGAATGGCGGCGCGGGCTACGTTGCTGCGGGCCATCAGGTCTGCGTCATAGCCCGGATCAATGCCGGATTCGCGCCGAGGCACCACGATCGCATCGCCATCTTGCAGATAAATCCGTGGTTCCGGGGCCCCTTCCACGAGCAGGGAGAGCAGGTTCACGTTTTTCTCGATCGTGGAGCCGTCGGGCAGTTGGCGGCGAACTTTGATGGCCCGTAAATCAGCCCAATCGGTGGCTCCGCCGGAGGCCACTAGGGCGGTCACAACCGTATCGAAGGGGCTGACTCGATAGAACCCGGGTTTGACCACTTCACCAGTGACCACAATGTCAGGATTCACGGGGGTGAGCACGCCGACGGTGACGATCGGGTTAACGAGATAGCGTTCGTAACCCTGCTGTAGAAACTTTTGCAGTTCGGCGGTGGTTAGCCCTTCCGCATTGACGATTCCCAGTAGGGGGACGGAAATTTGCCCCTGAACATTGACGATGGTGGAGGTGTTGAGTTCGGGGAAGCCTTGCACCTGAATGGCGATCGTGTCGTAGGACGAGAGGCGATAGACCCGCCATTCCGGGGGTGGTGCGGTGAGGGATTCAGGCCAGTCGGGAATGGGTTGTCCCGGTTGCCCCGGTTGCCCCGGTTGTCCTGGTTGCCCCGGTTGCCCCGGT
>NZ_LIRO01000028.1:0-36634 GCF_002742025.1 Limnothrix sp. PR1529 | reverse complement strand
GGCGTTGGGGGTGTGGTTGTGGGCTTGTCCGGTGGGGGCACTGGAGTCGCGGACTATCCAAGGGGAGCTGACAGCAACAGATGAAAAAATTGATGACAAGTTTGTTGATCTCTATGAGTTTTCTGGGCGGGCGGGTGAAAGAATCGCGATTGAAGCAAAGAGTAAAGATTTTGATACGTTTATTGCTTTGTCAGACTCGACTGCCCAGCCTTTGGCGGGTGATGATAATAGTGCTGGTGATAGTACAAATTCATTACTGGTTTTTGAGCTGCCAAAAACGGGTCAGTACGTAATTTTAGTGATTTCAAAATTGCCCAATCGGCTGGGAAACTATGAACTGAGTTGGAGAGTAGCAACGCAAGCTGACGAGTGGCGAGTTGAAGCGAGTCGATTGAACTTAGCAGCTCGACAATTACAAGTCCGCAGCCAAAATCGAGAAGCTTTACCGCTATTTCAAAAAGCCCATGAACTTTATCGACTGGCGCAAGATCGCGCAGGTGAAGGCACAACCCTCAACAACATCGGCGGGGTTTACTACAGCTTGGGTCAATACCCGCAAGCGATGGAGCAGTACCGCCAAGCGCTGGCGATTCGCAAAGAAGTGGGCGATCGCGCAGGTGAAGGCGCAACCCTCAACAACATCGGTGGGATTTACCAAAGTCTGGGCCAATACCCGCAAGCATTGGAGCAGTACCGCCAAGCACTGGCGATTCTCAAGGAAGTGGGTGATCGCGCAGGTGAAGGCGCAACCCTCAACAACATCGGCGCGGTTTACCGAGATTTGGGTCAATACCCGCAAGCATTGGAGCAGTACCGCCAAGCGCTGGTGATTGTCAAAGAAGTGGGCGATCGCGCAGGTGAAGGCGCAACCCTCAACAACATCGGTGGGATTTACCAAAGTTTGGGTCAATACCCGCAAGCGCTAGAGCAGTACCGCCAAGCACTGGCGATTGTCAAGGAAGTGGGCGATCGCACGGGCGAGGGCGCAACCCTCAACAACATTGGCGCGGTTTACCGCAGTCTGGGTCAATACCCGCAAGCGCTGGAGCATTACCGCCAAGCCCTGGCAATTCGCAAAGAAGTGGGCGATCGCGCAGGAGAAGGCACAACCCTCAACAACATAGCTTTTGTGCTCACAGACCAACAGCAACCGATCGCGGCGATCGCCCTATTTAAGCAATCCGTTTCTGTTTACGAAGCCATTCGCAAAGATAACCGTGTCCTCAGTCCAGAACAACAAAAAGCCTATACCGGAAAAGTTGCTGGCACTTATCGAGAACTCGCCAACTTATTGATTAATCAAGGGCGATTTGCAGAAGCCGAGCGCGTTCTTGATTTGTTGGTGATCCAAGAACTCAGCAACTACAACCAAGGCACAAGAGCCACCGTCAGCGAACTGGGAACCATCAGCTTCACAGACGGCGAAAAAGCCATTCTGAATAAACACAACGGAATCATTGACTTTGCCCAAAAATTAGCCGCCTGCAACAGCAATTGCAGCCCAGACTTGCAACAGCAATACGACAAACTCACCCAGGAATTTCAACAGGCCGTAGCCCAAGTTGCGGAACAAGTTCGCCAACGTAAAGAACGCGGCATCCAAGACCCCGAAGAACTGCGAACCGCCGCAGCCGAAGTGGTGAACCAACAGCCGGGCACGATCGTGATTCAAACGATCGTGCAGCGCCCCAGCGAAACCCCCGACAAACGCGGCCGCCTGTGGGTGCTGTGGACAACCCAAGGCGAAGTCGCCAACTTTCGCGAGGTGATGTTGCCCAGTGATTTTCAGAAAACGGTGTTTGAATTTCGCCGCGCCTTGTCGTCAGCAGACACCGACCCCAACACCACCAAACAACTGGGCCGAAAACTCTATGACTGGGTGATTAAACCCCTCGAATCCGAACTGAAAGCCAACGACATTCAACATCTGATCTTTCGGCTCGATCGGGAATTGCGCTACATCCCCATGGCCGCCTTGCACGATGGCGACAGCTACTTAGTCGAAAAATACAGCGTCGCCAACTTCGTCACCCTGGGCGATTTGAATAAAACCGATCGCCTCAAACCACCCGACCAAAGCCGAATCGCCGCCTTTGGACGCACCACGGGCAATGGCGATTTTAAGCCCCTACCCCATGTGGCTGATGAAGTCGATGCGATCGTCCGGGAAGTCGATCGCCCCGATCCCCAAGGTGGCTTCTATCCCGGCTCCAGCTACTTGAATGACGGCTTCACGCGCGATCGCCTGCAAGCCAGCCTATTCAACAACCGGATTCTGCACCTGGCCACCCATGGCAGCTTCAGCCCAGTCAGTGCAGACAAATCCTTTCTGCTCTTAGGCCAGAAGAATGAACAAATTTCACTGCCACAAGTCGAAGACCTGCGCGGCTTGCGCAACGTGCATTTGGTGGTGTTGTCGGCCTGCGAAACGGCCTTAACCGGCGACCCCGACGAAACAGGACTGCGTGGGGCTGATGGTCGAGAAATCAACAGCTTGGCCTATTCCTTCACCCGGGGCGATCGCGCCAAGGCAATCCTAGCCAGCCTGTGGAACGTGAACGATCGCTCCACCAGCCTGCTGATGCGGGAGTTCTATCGCCGCCTCGCCGCCGATCCCAAACTGACCAAAGCCGAAGCCTTGCGCCAAGCCCAAGTCGCCTTTTTGCAAGGGGAACTGACCCGATCGGGCGAGGTTAACCAGCCCGCCCACCCGTTCTATTGGTCGCCCTTTGTGCTCACGGGCAATAGCTGGTGAGGATCGAGCGGCAACCACTATCGCGACTGGAAAATGTTTTGCACCATCACCCGATCGAGGCCCGCCGCTACCCGATCGAGTTCGGCCACTTCGCCCGCATCCAGCAACCAGCCGATCGCCCCTGTGTTTTCCTTGGCCTGAATCAGGGATTTGGCCCCAGGAATTGGCATAGCACCCTTGGCGATGCACCAATTCAGCGCCACTTGGGCGATGGTTTTGGCTCTTGCTTGGGCGATCGCTCCCAGGCAATCGAGCAAGGGTTGCAGTCCCGGTAATAGTTGCCGAAACAGCACCCCGCGAATTCCCTTTGGGAGGGTCGTTTGGGGGTTGTATTTACCCGTGAGCAAACCCAACCCCAGAGGGCTGTAGGCAATCAGTTTGATGCCCAGTTCATCGCAGGTGTCCTTTAGTCCCAACTCCGTGACCGGGTAGGTGGACAGCAAGGAATATTGCACTTGCAACGTGGCGATCGGGATGCCGCGTTCTTGGAATCGGCGGTGAACCTGTCGTAACCGCTGGGGGCCAAAGTTCGAGAGGCCCACGCCGCGCACCAGTCCTTGTTCATGAAGGTCGCACAGCCCATCCAGCAGGGCCCATTCTTGCCAGGGAGCATAATTGGCCGTTGACCAGTGCAGTTGGGCCAAGTCCACTCGCCCCAGGCGCTGGGCTGAAGCTGCACAGGCCCTGACCATGGATCCCCGAGTCAGTCGCCAAGGATAGGCCGCGAGTTTGGTGGCCAAACAGAGGCGATCGCCCTGAGGCCCCTGATAGTCCCGGGCAAATTGCCCCAAAAGTTGCTCACTGCGGCCGTTCAGCCGTCCCGTGCCGTAGGAATCGCCCGTGTCAAACAGCGTCACGCCGGCCGCCACACAGTGGTTAAACACCTGCTGCAACTCGCTGTCCATGGTTTCGTCATAACCCCAGAGTAGCCGGTTGCCCCAAGCCCAAGTGCCGCAACCCATCACGGGCAGGGCGATCGCCGAATTCTGCATGATTCCGAGTCGGTTGACATCTTCCCCATCCTAAAGGAGTGGGGATTCTGGCCCTAGACCAACAACCGAAGTGGTTCGGCGAGACTATCGGTTGATGCTATCCCGTTTGATCCGACTCAGCACCCCCCACGGTTAAGCTCAATCATCGTCTCTTGGGAGTTGTCCCCTAGGCGATTTCTTGGACTCCGGTTGGGCATATTAAAGGTAAGGGACGATCGGAATCTTGTCCGTTTAGGAAAGGAACTGGGTTCGATCGGGCGATCCCCGTCAGGAGCCGGTTTTGTGAACCTGCCTGGTTCGTCTCCTGGCGTTGCTGATTTGACCCGGGCACTGGGTCTGCCGACTCGATCGGCTGGTCTGGAGGATGATCGAGTCATCTGACCGAAAATGCTCAGTATTTTCAGGGATTTCAGCGGGGTCAATTAAGCTTGAGCGTCCTAGCTGAGCCTATCGATGTTTGAGCGATTTCGCCCCTAGTGAATTGATGGTTGAGTAATGAAAACCAAAGTTCTTGAATGTATAAAATGCGTCTTGAAACTCAATTGGGTTTAAGATTTTCGTCAATTTTCTGATCTGCACTATAAATTTCTCGATTTCGGGTTTCAGTTCCCTAAAATACCCTTTGGTTCTGATCGAAAATATTAATGTAATTTAACAAGAAAGTAATTGCTAATTTTTGTGGCAAGGACGGCTATCAAAGTTTGCTAATTTTTGTTTAAAAGGATAATAAGATAATCTCGGCATTTCTGGGATTTAGGGCTTATCGCTAAGACTATGGCTACTAACTTGCTCGTGGACGCAGAAGCGGATCAAGCCATTATGCGACATCCAATCCAGGTTGAATTGGACACGAGCCTTTGGGATGCCGTTGGGCAAATGTATCAAAATTGCCGATCTTGCTCTCTGAATGCACAAGATCATGATCATCATCGCCCTATTATCCATCTCGAATTTTCTCATCAAGAACTAACTGCCAACTCTACCCATTCAAAGAATAGTTGGCCAGCGGATGATATCTTGGCAACGCATGTTTCAGGCTCCTTGCTCAATGGGTCTGCCGCAGTGACAGCGAGCGATCAAGTTCAAGCCATTGCTGAGCCGAATTTGTCCTTGGGCGATCGCGAGTCTAGTGGCTTGGGGGGCGATCGGCTGGAGGCTAGTCATTCGCCGTTAAATTCTGAGTTGAATTCCGAGTTGAATTCTGAGGCGGCCGTGGTTGATTTGCCGGTTGCGGAGGTTCACTGTGTGGTGGTGGTCGATCGGGGTCAGCTCTGTGGAATTTTGAGCGATCGAACGGTGGTTCGGCTGCTGGCCAAAGGGGTGAATCTTCATCAGGTCAAAGTGGGCGAAGTGATGTCGCCTATTCCTTGCGTTTTAAGGCAATCAGAATTTAAAAATGCGCTGGTTGCTATTAATTTAATGGATCAGTTTGGTCTGGAATATCTGCCTTTAGTGGATGATCAAGGGCAGCTCATTGGGTTATTAAATGATGAAGGATTGCGGCGAATTACCAACCCTGTGGACTGGTTGCGATCGCGCTCTGTTGCGGATGCTTTGGTGACTGAAGTAGCCTGCGAAACCACTAGGGCCAGCGTCGCTCAGATCACTCGTTTGATGGCGGAACAGGATACGAATTGTGTGGTGCTGATGCAGCTCCAGGAGCCGGATACCTTGGCGGCTGACTATCCACCGATTCCCAAACCAGTGGGGATGATTACTGAGTCGGATTTGGTTCAGCTTCAGACCCTTGGTTTGTCGGCGGAGCGCGTGATTGCTAAAGATGTCATGCAGGCGATCGACAAGCCAGTTCGGCTTCAGGATTCGTTGTTGCTGACACAACAATTCATGACCCGCCAGGATATTCAACAGGTGGTGGTGGTGCGTGATGATGGATCGCTGTTGGGTTTGGTGACTCAACGAAGCATTTTGAAACTGCTGAATTCCTCAGAGCTATACCAATGGGGCATTAGCCTAGAGCATAAGATTTCTCAATTGGAAGCAGAAAAATTGGCGCTTTTGGAGCAGCGAACTTCTGAGTTGGAGCAACAGATTATTGATCGCACGGCTTCTTTGCAACGACAGGCGGAGCGCGATCGATTAATTGCCAATGTGGCTTCCCAGATTCGATCGTCTTTAAATTTATCGGAAATTCTAAATTCTACAGTTCAAGAACTGCGAAATCTGGTTCAGTCCGATCGCGCCGAGATTTGGCAATTCCAAGCCGATCAAACGATGGTGATTGCGGCGGTGGCTTTGCTAGATCCCAGTTTGGCCGTGCCCACCAACTCCGTGAAAGACTGCTGCTTCATGGAAGGACTCAGCCCCCTGACTAAGCAAGGCCATGTGCGCGTTGTGAATGATATCTATGCCGCACAAATGACCCCTTGCCATCGTCAATTGCTTGAGCGGTTGCAAGTGCGTGCCAAGATTTTGATTCCCCTGTTTCAGCAGGAAAATTTCTGGGGACTGCTGGCCGTTGTGGAAAGTAATCATCCACGCTATTGGCGATCGGAAGATATTCAACTGGTGCAGCATTTAGCCATGCATTTGGAGATTGCTATTCAGCAAGCAACGGCCTATGAACAACTGCAAACGGAACTCCATGAACGACGACAAACCGAAGAGAAATTACGAGCGAGTGAGCGTCGCTATGTCAGCTTAGCCAAAGCGATTCCCGTAGGAATTATTCGAACTAATCTAAAGGGTAAAAGCCTTTATATTAACCAACGATTCTGCGATATTTTGGGACTGGCAGCGAGGGTTATTCATCAAATTGGCTGGGAACGCTCAATTCATCCGGACGATCGCGCCTGGGTGATTGAAGAAATGCGTCATTACCGCAAACAAAAACAGCCCTTTTCGCTGGAATACCGAATTCAGCGTTATCAGGCTGGTATTTGTTGGGTGTTGGCCCAATCCGTGCCCGAATATTCCGACCATGAAGAAGTGGTGGGCTACATCACCACGATCACGGACATTACCAATCAGAAAAAATCGGAAGCAGCACTGCAACAACTCAACCAAGATTTGGAAGCGAAAGTGCTGGAGCGAACAACAGCGCTCAAAAGCAGTGAGGAGCAGTTTCGGCGGCTATTTGAAAAGGAAAAAGTGCTCAGTTCCGTGATCCGACGAATTCGCCAATCCTTGGAATTGGAATCTGTTTTGTTCAATACGGCGGAAGAGGCTCGACAAATTCTATTTGCCGATCGAGTCGTGATTTACAAAGTCTATGAACAAAGTAGCGGCAAAATTGTGGCTGAATCTCGGATTGACCATTGCCCTAGCCTCTTGGGCATGGAATTTAGTGCAGAGGTTTTCCCGGATAGCTGCCATCAGAAATATATGAATGGTTATGTTTGCACCATTACCGATCGGGATCATGAGCATTTGGCTAACTGCCTGTCTAGTTTCATGCAAACCCTGCAAATTCGAGCCAAACTTGCCGTGCCGATTATTGAGCAAAAATCTAATCAACTGTGGGGGCTGTTAATTGCCCATCAGTGCAGCTCCCAACGGTATTGGTGTACCGGGGAAGTGGAATTTATGCAACGGTTGGCTGAACAATGCTCGATCGCTATTCAGCAATCGGAACTCTATGCCCAACTGCAAGAAAGCAACTTACAACTGGCTAGGGCTACGAAGCTCAAGGATGAATTTTTAGCCAATATGAGCCATGAATTGCGCACCCCTTTGAATGCAATTTTGGGCATGGCTGAAGTTATTCAAGATGGAATTTATGGAGAAATTAATAACCGCCAAGGGCAAGCTCTGAAAACAATCGAGCGCAGTGGCACGCATTTGCTGGAGCTAATTAACGACATTCTAGATTTGGCCAAAATTGAATCAGGTCAAATTCTTCTGAATCGAGCACCTACGCAAATCAATCAACTCTGTCAAGCAACCATTACCTTTGTTAAGCAACAGGCACTGAAAAAACAAATTAAGCTGGGGGTGACTATTCAGCCCAACCTCCCGGATATTTTTGTGGATGAGCGCCGAGTGCGTCAGGTGTTAATTAATTTGTTGAGCAATGCCATTAAGTTCACTGCCGACGGAGGGCAAGTGACCTTAACGGTTTCGCAGATTTTTGAACGACCCACTAACACCTTAAAGTACTTTACGAATTCTGATTCTCAGTCTACGGAAATTCAAGATGCGCACGCTCAAAACACCAAGCGCTCCCCATCGTTTATTTCCTTCAAGGTGACGGATACAGGAATTGGAATTTCTGCTGTTGATCTTGAAAAACTCTTTAAACCTTTTATCCAGATTGATAGCTCGCTCAGTCGTCAATATGCTGGAACGGGGCTGGGATTATCGCTAGTCAAGCGCATGGTGGAAATGCATCAAGGGCTGGTGTCTGTGACCAGTGAAGTTGGGGTTGGGAGTTGCTTTGAAGTTTGTTTTCCGGTGATGGAATTGGCAAACGCGCCAGTCACGGTTCCTGTGCCCCAACTGGAGACCTCCCCAACCGCAATTGCGATGGATCAACCCCGCCCACCCATGATCTTGCTGGTGGAGGATAATGAAGCCAATGTTAATACTATTTCCAGTTACTTAAAGGCTAAGAACTACCAAATTCTGCTAGCAAAGGATGGTGTGCAAGCGATCGAGATGGCAAAACTGCATCACCCCGATCTCATCCTCATGGATATTCAAATGCCCAATCTGGATGGCTTAACGGCGATGCAGCAAATTAGACAAACCCCAGAGCTGGCGAGTACAATGATAATTGCTCTCACAGCGTTGGCGATGCCAGGCGATCGAGAACGCTGTCTCAGTGCGGGTGCAAATGACTACTTCACAAAGCCAATCAAGCTCAAGCAATTAGCAGTCAAGATCCAAGAGCTATTAGCTGCTAAATAGCGAGGCATGACGCTGAAATCTCTTGGAACAGCACAGAATAGCAGGAGACAAATGATGACCATTCCTTCCATTTTAGTTGTTGATGATGAGCCGGATAACTTTGATGTTATTGAAGCTTTTTTGAGCGATCGGGATTATCAACTCCACTATGCCTGGAATGGTCTAGAGGCGCTGAAATCTCTACATGTTTTCCAACCTGATGTGATTTTGTTGGATGTAATGATGCCCGAGCTAGATGGGATCACCACCTGCCAAAAAATTAAGGCGATGCCCGAATGGAAATCAGTGCCAATTATTATGGTCACTGCTCTCAGCGACAAAGAAGATCTGGCCCGTTGCATCCAAGCAGGAGCTGATGACTTTATCAGCAAGCCGGTTAACAGCACAGAGCTGAGGGCACGAGTGCAATCGATGCTGCGCATTCGGCAGCAGTATCAAAGCATCCAAGAACTATCCCAATTACAAGAAAGAACGATCGATATTCTTCAGGGTAGTCTTGATGAGTTGCGAGGCAGTTTGTCGATGAGTTTGCCTCACGAGTTAAATACCCCTTTAAATGGAATTTTTGGTGTTCTGGGCATCCTCATTGAGGAACATGAGGATATGGATCATGAGGAAATCGCAGAGCTATTGCAACTGGCTAAAACCTCAACCATGCGCCTAGAGCGGGTTAGTCGTCGCTACCTTAACTATATTCAACTCGTCCGTGACAGTAGTCTGAAATTGGTCAGTAATTCAAGTATCGCGGCTAATGTCGCATCGACAACTTCCGAGATTGCGCTGGAAACTATTGACAGTGCGGAATGGATTGCCAACGCTTCAGCATCTCAGACTAACTCGGTCAAGCGATCGGCTGATTTGGTTTTGGATTTGGCTACTGCGCAACTGTCTATGTCGATCAAGCACTTGCAAACCATTGTTGAAGAATTGCTGGACAACGCTATTAAGTTTTCCCAGTCAGGTACGCCGATTACGATTAAAACGGAGTCGATGGATTCTTGGTTGTACTTATCCATTACAAATCAAGGGCGCGGCATGACCGAGCTGCAAATTGCCCAAATTGGAGCATTTATTCAATTTGAGCGCCGCAGTTATGAACAACAGGGACTTGGGCTGGGGTTGGCGATCGTTCAAAAATTGATCGATCGTTATGGTGGCTCACTCCTGATCCAAAGTGTTGTGGATCAAGAAACCACGGTGACGGCAAAATTACCCCTCGCAGTTCAACCTCAAATGGCCATGGTTTAGGGTTGGTGCTTGTTCATGACTGGCCAGTTAACTTTCAATGGCAAGCACGAGATCACAGGGACAATATGGGAAACAGGTTAAGATAGGGGGAATCTCTGCTTCCGTTGTCTTTCCCTCATTTATGATTACGCAGTCATGGCTTACAGTTCAGTTCTGGTAGTTGACGATGAGCCGGATAATTTCGATGTCATTGAATCGTTACTGAGCGATCGCCCTTACCAGTTACACTACGTTTCCAACGGCATTGATGCCCTTGAGTCCCTAGACCTCTTTCAACCGGATGTGATCCTGTTGGATGTGATGATGCCCGGGCTGGATGGGATTGAGGTTTGCGCTCGCATCAAAGCCATGCCCGATTGGCACACGGTTCCGATCGTCATTGTTACGGCGCTAACGGAAAAAAAAGACCTGGCCCGCTGTATGGCGGCTGGGGCCGATGACTTCATTACTAAGCCCATTAATGGCATTGAACTGCGAGCGCGCGTGCAGTCAATGTTGCGAATTAAACAAACCTATATTGATCTTGAACAGCAAGTCCAAACCCGCACCGCAGCGCTCCAAGCAAAGGCCGAGCGCGATCGGGTTTTATCAATTATTGCTACTCAGATTTGCGCGTCCTTTGATTTCAACGAAATTGTTGAAACCACGGTTCAAGAAGTGCAACAACTCTTCCAGTGCCGTGCGGTTGCAATTTGGCAATTACAATCCTCTATTGCGGATCACAATAGCCAAGTAGCCACGGTGGTGGCTGCGGCCCAGGATCCGATCATGGCTCCGCTCTTGAAAGCTCGTGACCAAATTCATCTGAGCCGCGTCAGACTGCAAGCCTATCCGCTTGAAAAAGGCAATGATGCCACGGTGCATTTTCAGGATTTGATGACCGATTGTCCGGAAAAATTTCCACGAACGGCTCACTGTCAACAGCTTGCCGTGCCCATCTTGCAAAATGAAAAGCTCTGGGGATTTTTAAGCGTCATTAACTGTCAAAGTTCAGAGCATTGGCCCACGGAAGAACAGGAATTTTTAAAACAGCTTTCAACACAATTGGCGATCGCCCTTCAACAGGCCCAGGCCTATCACCAATTGCAAACGGAGCTAAACGAACGACGACAAACGGAAGTGCGGCTGCGGGAGAGCGAACAGCGCTACATCAACCTGGCCAATGCAGTGCCCGTTGGAATTTTCCGCACGGATGCCAACCATCAATGTCTTTACGTGAATCAACGATGGTCGCAGATTACGGGTTACTCCACCCGCGCGGCCATGGGGATGGGTTGGCTAGATTATATTCACCCGGATGATCAGGTGAAATTCCAAGACGAATGGCAGCGATTTGTGAACGAACAGCGGCCTTTTCAGTTGGAATATCGCTTGCGCAGTGATTGTCACGAAGATCCTTGGGTTTTTGGGCAAGTGGTGGCGGAATACGATGCCCAAGATCAGGTGGTGGGCTATGTGGGCACGGTGACGGATATCAGCGCCCTGAAGCGAGCCGAAGCTCAAATTCTGCACAATGCCTTACATGATTTGTTGACGAATTTGCCGAATCGATCGCTCTTAACGGAACGCTTGGAGTTAGCCATTAACCGTTCAAAGCGGGTCAGCAGTTATCGCTATGCGGTGCTGTTTTTAGATCTAGATCAATTCAAGGTGATTAACGATAGTTTGGGGCACTTAATTGGCGATCGCCTGCTAGTGCAAATGGCCCAAAATCTCAAAAGCTATTTGCGCTTCAGCGACTTTCTCGCCCGAGTGGGGGGAGATGAGTTTGTCATTCTCTTAGAAGATCTGGAAAGCTTAGATGCGGCGGTGCGCATGGCGGAGGGAATTCTCAGCAGCTTTGAAAAGCCGATCGCCATTGATGATTATGAAATTGTGATTACTGCCAGCATTGGCATTGTGCTGGGCAGCGCCGACTACGATCACCCATCGGATCTGTTGCGGGATGCGGATATTGCGATGTACCGCGCCAAGTCGTCGGGGCGCAGCACCTACAAAATTTTTGGAGCAGAAATGCATCACCAGGCGATCAATCGTCTGACCTTGGAAACCGATTTGCGCAAGGCCCTGACCCAAGAAGAATTTCGGGTTTACTATCAGCCGGTGATTAATTTAGCCAAAGGCCGGTTGGTGGGCTTTGAGGCTTTGGCCCGTTGGCATCATGCAACGCGGGGCTGGATTTCTCCGGCAGAATTCATTCCCGTGGCGGAAGAAACGGGCGTGATTCAACAGCTCAGTCGGTGGATTTTGCGCCAGGCTTGCCAACAGTTGTTGCACTGGCAGCGATCTTTCCCGGAGTTTGCACCCCTAAAGATGAGTGTGAATCTTTCGGCGCAGGAGTTGCGAAAACCAACGATGGTTTCAGAAATCTTGCAAACGTTGGATGAGGTGGGTTTGGAGCCTCATTATCTGACGCTGGAAATTACGGAGAGTATGTTAATTGAAGATATTAATCAGACGATCGAGCTGTTGACGGAGTTAAAACGTCACCACATTCAAATCAGCATTGATGATTTCGGGACGGGGTACTCATCCTTAAGCTACTTGCACCGCTTGCCCGCTGACTATTTAAAAATCGACCGATCGTTTGTGGGGCAAATGGAAAAGGGAAACCGCAATTTCCAGGTGGTCAGCACGATCGTGGCCCTCAGTAATCAGTTGGGTTTGGATGTGGTGGCGGAGGGAGTGGAAACCCAACAGCAATTGCGGTGGCTGGAACAATTGGGCTGTGAATTTGGCCAGGGCTATTGGTTTGCCAAGCCGCTGCCACCGCAGGAAATTGAGAACCAGTTCTTCACCGAAGGTTTAAATCCCGGATTGATTGAAGAGGAGCGGCGAAGCGTAATCAATCAAAGCTTGGTGAGCCATGACCAGCCCCGATCGGGGCCTTGTCCCAGTTCGTCGGTTTAAGGGATCGGGCGCAGGAATGGGGAATCAACGGCAGTCAGAAGCTGGGTGAAATAGCGGTTGGCAAATTTGGCAAATGCCGCTGTTCGCAAATTCCACCGCCAGACCCCTTAAGATGATAGGCGCTAACCGCCCGATCGCCCGTTGGCTGGCTGCGACCCTTGCGGGCGATCGGGTTGTGTCCTTGGTCCATTTCACGATTCACTATGCGCGTCTTCGTTCTGCTCTTCAACGCCCGCACCGAAAATGAAGGAATCTACAGCATTTGGCTGCGAGATGGGGAAGGTGTGGAACGTAACTGCGTCCTGATGTTTGAAGATGAGGACGATGCCACTCGCTATGCGGGCTTGCTGGAGGCCCAGGATTTTCCCCTGGCCACCGTGGAGCCGATCGAGGATGACGAAGTGCGGGAATTTTGCAAAGAAGCGGGCTATGAGTGCCAATTGGTGGCCCAAGGGGAATTGGCAATCCCGATGGAAACCAATCGATCGACCGATGAAATGAGCTGGCAGGTGGAGGGGGAAGCGCCTCCCACGGCTAATGAAGAGGATGCCGGATCTATGAGTGCCGCCGAGCTGGAGCGAATCCGGCGGCGATTGGAGGGATTGCTCTAGAAATGCCTGCCCTCGATGTCCAATCAGGTGACATTCACTGTGATATTCACTGATATTCACTAGGGATTATGCAGCACCGTTGACCAGCGACTGAGCAACCCTTCAATTGCCTGGAGACAGCGCTCACTGTCCCAACCGGCGGCACAACTGGCCGCGATGGCCGCCCCGCCGGCCCCAACTCCTTCCTTCACAAATCCGGCTTCATAAGCTCGTAATTGCGTCCAAGTGGACTGGGCAAAATTCAGCAAGGTTGTGAGCAGGATCGGTTCCTCCTCCGGTGGGGCGATCGCCTTGGCCAGGCCAAGGGTGTCGCCGCTGGCATCGTAGGCCACCCAACGGGTCGTGCCAACGGCGATCGCCTCCGGTTTCCAGGGCAACTGTCGGCGTTGGGCGATCGCCCGGGCCAGGGCATAGACTGCCAACATTTGTGTTCCTCCCGCCAACAGCACACCGCTGGTTTGGCTGGCCGCGAGGGCCATGCCCGCCGCCACCGGTTGCATGGGGTCACCCACCGCCGCCACCACGGCCAGCGGATCTTGGTCGAGGGATCCTTGCACGCATTGGCGATCGGGATGCCACTCGCCCAGACCCGATCGCCGCAAGCCCGTAAGAGCCAAGTCCAATTTCTGGGCATGGTTACAGAAAATATGGCTGCTGTTGACCCGGTTGGTGGCATCAATCCCCAGTCCCAACAAGACCGCCAGGGCTGTGCTAGTGCCGCCCACAACGCATTCAGAAATCAGCAAATAATCCGGCGGTAGGGGGTTGCCCTCGGTGGCGAGCTGTTGTCCCAAACGATAGCCCGCTGCAAAGAGCTGCTCCACCACGGCTCGATCGAGCGCATAGCCCGTGCTTAAACAGCGGGCCGGCAGTCCGCCCATGCGGATGTGGGGAATGGAGGGCAAATCCTGTAGCCCCGCATTAATCACACGCAATCGCCAATGGAGCGATTCCAAAATGGCCCGAGAAATCAAAACCGGTGAGGCTCCCCCAGCCAAGGGAGGGAGCGGATAGGCCGGATTGCCCCTGGGCCCATTCACCAAAAATTCCGCATCGGCCAGGGCTGTGTAGCGGCGATCGGCCGGAGTGGCCCCGGCCGCAGAGATGCCCGGAATCAGCCCCGTTTCCGTGAACCCCAACACACAGCTAAACAGCGGTTGTTGGCCCCGTCGTGATTGCACCCAAGCCCGTGCTCGATCGCCCCCCGCCAAAATGTGCAACGACGGGGGCAGCATCGAGTCGCAGTTATCCGCTGGCAATTGATCGATCGACAATGGCTGAATATCCTGTGGCTGCATCATTGCCATAGCGCAGATCGCCTGATCAAGCGTTCCTAGTCTATCTCGAGTAAGGTTTGAACCCAGCGCGGCGGCGGTGGCAACCGCAGGCCCAATCGCTCAAAGACGGCCCAGGAGACCAAATGCACCGCGAACACATACACGGCTGCATTGACCAGGATCATCAAAACCGTTGCCCCTTGAACCGCTCCCAGTTCCGGCCGCCAAAGCAGGCTCAACCGGGTGGCTCCCCACTCCAGCAAACCGGTGACCTGGACGGTGACGTAAGTCCACAGATCATCCCCGAGCAGGGTGGAAACCAACGCAATTCGGAAAAACAGCCCCGTGGCGCTCAGGAGCGTTCCCAGGGCAATGGAACGTCCCCAACCTACGCCACGCCGCCATAGACAGCCTAGCAAGACCCCCAGAAGTCCATAGGGCATCACGTATTGGATGCTGCGAGGCGGGCCCATCAGCACCGATAGCAAGAGTCCGGACACAATGGCCGCCATCCAAGCCGATCGGGATCCCCATCGGAGATAAACCAAGGCGATCGGGAGGGAAAAAAAGACCCGGAGCGCCGGCCCAAGGGGGAAATAAAAATTGACTAACCAGATGAGGCTGGCGGCACTGGCTAAGAAGGCCGTTTCCACCAGGGCTAATGGGGCGATCGTGTCTGTGCGGGGAGGCTGAAGCGGGCGATTCTCTGGCTCGGGGGGTAAATCGGCGGGCGATCGGGGAGGGGAAACAGTCATGGGCTGAATCGATTGATGAAGATTGGTGTGTGATCAAGTGGCCCTAGATCGCCCCGATCGGTTCCAAAGCTGCCGTGCTCGATCGCCCCCACACCAGGCCTAAATAGCGTCGCCAACGGGTTCCGGCCGAAGCATCGAGAGCATACCACCCGCTAGCCAAGCATTGAAATGGTGATTGGGCCGCCAGCGCTTGATAGTCCGGATCCGCCAGGGAGTTGGGGGCCCAGCATGGATGGGGCAACAGACCGGGCGGAATTTCCCCTGCCAGCAGTTGTTGAATCGATCGACGGCAGGTGCGGCCGTGAATGCCATCTTGCGCCAAGGCTTCCAAGATCCGATCGAGCGGTTGAGGTTCCGGGGTCAAATGGCGCAACAGGGCCGCAAACAGAAAGTAGTCATCATAGGGCTTGGTCTCATCCCAGGGCGGACAGTCCACCATCCGACTCAACCCCATGGCCAATCGTCCGAGCGGTTGGGAGGAGGGTTCCCAATGGAGGGTGGCGCTGGGGCATTTTTGACGCAGGTAATCCTGAAGGGCCCCGGTGGGGTCACTCGATCGGGGAGCTTGGGCGATCGCGCCACGTAACAAAATCCGTTCTACCTTTTGGGGAGCAATGCCCGATTGGGCCACCAAATGATTGAGGGCTGAATTTAGGGTCTCAATCCATTGGGGCCAACCATGCCATGGGCCAGTTAAGCCGTGGGTTTGACCCAGTTGTCGGCCAAAGTCCCGATCGAGCAAGGTGATTTGGGTTAGGTGGGCTTGGGTTAAGGGGGCTGGGGTGGGTGATTGAGGAAGGGGCAGAGGGCCTGGCAACGCCAGATCAATCACCCAGCAGCAGCCCCAACCTTGCAGCCCATCCCAACCCAAGGCCGCCCCCAATCCTTCGGCCACCGTCATCACCCGTTGACCATGGGTGACCAAGCCAGCCTTCAGCACCAGTTCTCGGCTGTTGAACCGGAAGGCTTCTCCGGAGGGGACGGGATAGCCCACTACCACATCCTCAACCGATCGCAGCACCTGGCTTGGCACAGGCTTTCCGGTGGCGGTGACCCAGGCGATCGCCGGATCCCGCAACCTTGCCAGGGACTCGGCTAGTGTCTCCAGCAATTGTGGCAAGGGCCGCAATTCACCGGCCCAGGTGACCAGGGGATGTGCTTGGCCCGTTTGGGGATTGCGGTAGGGCAAACCTGCATCCAACAGCAACCGAGAGCCGCCAGATTCCGGTGACTGCCCATCCAACGAATTCCAGGGTTGAACGCAGGTTGCGCCACTGGCTTGGACTTGACCGAGCAGCCCAACCCGATCGGACTGGCGATCGCGCAGGGCCACTGCCCAGAGGCCGTCTCCTAAGCTGAGGCCCAAACACCAGCGCCCATCAGTCGATCGGCTCATTCCTTCTTGGTTTCGTCCAGGTCAGTATCCGCCAGCAGGGATTCCGCCAGCAGCGCATCCAGCTCTGGATCCAGTTCGCCCAAGGGGGAAACCGATGATTCACCAAATTCCGTCAAGGCCGCATCCAGCGCCGTTGGGTCAAAATCAGTCCCACCGGTCAGATCCAGGGCGATCGGATCCAAAGAGCCATCCGTTGGCGCATTGGGCAGCTCAAAGGCCGCCATTCCCATGTCAAGGGCTTGATCCAGGCTGCTGATTTCCAAGGGATTCGCCGTCACATCATCCAGCGACAGCGGCTCACCCATGGCCTCATCGAAGGAAGGTAGATCCAAATCCAGCGGATCCAAACCGGCCAGCGGCTCCGCGTTGGCTGTGGCCCCGTCGCCAAAGTCGAGATCCTCAGCCTCAGCATTGAAATCTAGAAGGGAAGGGGCGATCGCCCCATCATCCGTGGCCTCCCCCATCTCCAACAGCAGGTTATCCATCTCCAGCGGTGCAGTGTCAGCTTCCGGGGCGATCGGGGGTGTGGAATCTGCGGCCCAATCAAAATCATCTGCGCTGGCTTCTGCGGCCAGGTTGAGATCTGAGCCGAGATCTAGATCGGTAGCGAAGTCCGATTCATCCTCAGCGGCAAGTTCCGGCAGTTCCAAGCCTGAGTCATTGGCAAACTCCAGCAGCGGATCGTCATTGGCTTCACCAACCGCCGCCAAGAAATCAGGATCCGCAGCGGTTTCCAGATTGGTCTCCAAGTCCGCCAAAGGGTTGAACTCAGTGGATCCCAAATCGGCCCCTAAACCCGGGTTGAAGTCAGCGCTGAAGTCTGGCTCTAAGCCCAAATCATCCCCCACCTCATCGCTCAGTCCCTCGATGCCGAACGCCGTCCCGGGATCGTCGCCCAAATCCTCGATCGGGGAATCCAGGTCATCGCCCAAGTCTAGGGACTCCAGGGATGTCGGTTGCTCTTCGGCTTCAGCGGCCGTTGACGGTTGATCGCTGAACTCCACGAAATAGGCGGCAAGATCACTGGACTCCTCTGGATCAGCGGCATTGGAATCGCTGGCGTTGTCTAAGTCAGTCCATGCGTCAGTCATGAATTGACCTAACCCCACGGGAGCGCTGATGCTTGGATCGTTGGCGTTGCCTAGATCAGTCCATGCGTCAGTGGTCGCCGCCTCTGTGGCCAAGTCGTCTGTGGCCAAGTCGTCTGTGGCCAAGTCGTCTGTGGCCAAGTCGTCTGTGGCCAAATCCTGCTCAACAGCCGGTTCCGCCAAGGCCGCTTCCCAATCCACTTGCTCAGGGAGATTGAGGGCTGCGTCGGTTTCCAGTTCCGATAACTCCGCTGTAGCCTCGGAATCCAGAGCATTGCCAAAGGCGCTGCTGATGTCACCGAAACTCAGGTCATCGCGCAGCCCTGCGATCGCCTCTAAACCGGCATCGAAGGGATCGCTTTGGGTTTGTTCATCGGCGGGCAAAGACAGATCCAAACCCAAGTCGCCCACAGCAGCCGACTCGGCTGGGAATGCCTCTGCAAATTCGTTCGGCAATGAGGCTTCCGACGAGTCCAGAGGATCGGAAGACCAGTCCAGATCTGGGGTTTCCAGGGACTCAAGGGCTGTATCCCCGGAGCTGGCGATCGCAAAATCGGTTGCTTCCGAGGTCAAATCAATCGCGGAACCGATGGCCGCGTCGGTTGTGAAATCATTGGGTTCCTCGATCGCTTCATCCATCGGCAAATCCAAACCCGGCAGCAGATCATCGCCAAAGTCTGCGCCAAGATCAGACCCGGAACCGTCTTCCGGCAAGACCAAATCTTCCGGTAATGCCAAATCGCCTAAATCCGACCCTTCGAGGCCCGGCTCGATCGCCCCTTCGGATGCCAACTCGGGTTCCGGGGCTGGCTGGTTCGTTTCGCCGTCCCAGAAATCAAACGTTACTGCCTCTTCGGTTGCGCCGATCGGTTGTCCCTGGTCGGGGGGCAACAGGCTACCGATGGGGGCGGCCAAGAATTCCAGGTTCTCGAAACCTGGGGTGTTGAGTTCATCGGCCGGAGTGGATTGATCGAGATCCGCGCCCAAGTCTGTGCCCAAGGCTGCTTCCAGATCCGAACCTGGGTCGTCAGCCAGATCAGTGGCCAAGTCCAAATTCAAATCCAAATCATTATTCAGATCATTCAGATCACCACCCAGCTCACTCGCCCCATCGCCCTCCAGTTCGATTGCTCCCAGATCAGCGACTCCCAAGTCTGCCAAGTCGCCCGCGTCCGGGTCAGCCCCTAAGCCCAAGGGCAGCGATTCAACATTGCTGGATAGGTCGATCGCTCCGAGGTCGCTGTCACTGGCCACATCTAGCGCGAGGTCAAGGCCAAGGTCATCATCCGCCGCGCCTCCCAGGAGATCTGCTGGGGCCGCCGATTCCGCCGCCAGCAGATCGGAAGGCTCATCTGACCAGGATCCTTCAAACCCGGGCGTTTCTTCTGCCACCAAGCTGGTGTCGGGTGTGCCGTCGAAGGCAGACATCAACTCTGGCTCTAGTTCGATCGCTGGGTCAATGCCTGGGTCAAGATCCTGCGCGAACAGATCATCCTCGGGCTGATCGAGCGACGGCTCAGGCAGTTGATCAAAAGATTCCTCAAGAGATTCCTCAGGGGGTTGCCCAAGGGATTGGTCAAACTGATTAAGCGGATCAAAGGTGGCAATAGCTTCCGGCGTTGGCAATTCCAAATCACTGGGAGCGATCGAGCTTTCGATCGGCTGTTCCTCTTCCTCCACTTGCCAGAAGGAATCTTCGATGGACGGGGCGATCGACTCTAGATCATCACTGACCCCAGCATCACTGGGTTGCTGCCAAGCGGCCAGCTCCGCCCGCAAATCACCGCCCAAATCTTCCGACTCGGAAGCCAACTCAGCGGCCAGCGGCGGTAACTCCGGTTCCGAATCCAGCTCAAGACCAAGATCCAGCCCAGCACTGGGGTTAGGCTCGGAGGGGAATGCTTGAGCAAGCGCGGAATCTTCGGCATCGGGTTCCAGGGATGGAACTTCATTCCCCAAATCCCAAGCATCGGTCGGCTCAAGGGGCGAGCTACCCGCATCCGGGGCTTCCACCGCAATTTGATCCCACTGGCTCACATCCTCGGCCAGGTCTGCATCACCCGTGAGTTCCGAGTCCAGCCAAGGCTCCGGCAAAACGCTATCGGCGGGGGCGACCGCTTCCAAATCCGGCTCCACCGACCAATCCTCAAGCCCTGCGAGGGGGCTAAATTCACTGGCGGCGGCCGCTTCGATCGCCTCCGGTGCAGCAGTTGGTTCCCCGATCGCCTCAAAATTCACCTCTGAAGAGAGGTCTAACCCCAGCGCCGGGCTTGGCCCATCCAGATCCAAACCGTCAGCCGTGGTGAACGAACCCCCACCGCCGCTAAAGCTGCTCAAATCTGCCGTGGCGGTGGATTCCGCTTGCCAAGGCAGATCCAAATTGGTGACCTCGCTGGTAGCATCCACCGCGTCGATGATGTCCGCCGGGGATTGGCCATCGGGCAAGGGGGGGCTGTCGCTGAGATCCGGCTCTGCGCCGTAATCCAGAGAGGGGGGCGGAGCGATCGCATCGAGGGCGATCGGCAGGTCTGCGGGCGGGAGGGCCGCTTCCGCTGAAGCGGCCACGCCCAGCAGGCCAACGCCGGCCACGGTTGCCCCTGTCACGGCGGCCAGAGGATCCCAATCGCCTGGGTCGGCATCATCTGAGGCTGAATCACCCGGGGCGGTGGTTTCCGGCTCCACGGGGTCATCAAACCGGAAGATGGCATCCACATCCGAAAAAATATCTTCCTCGGAGCCAATCCAGGTGGGATCGCTGGTGTCTAGATCGTCGCTGTCGGTTGGTGCGGGCGCTTCGGTGGCGATCGCCTCGTTCAGTTCGATTGCTGAATCTCCTGCCGCGATCGATTCTGTTGTCAAGGGCGGCAGATCCAGGGCATCAAAGTCAATGTCGCCAATGGTCTGATCATCAACGGCCTGATCGGCAATGGCTTGATCATCAATGGCCCCGAGATCAATGGCCCCGAGATCGTCCGTGGCGGCGCTGTTGTCTTGATCGGGAGCCAGCAGCGGATCCAGTTCAGCCCTGAAATCAGCTTCCGAATCGGGAAGATCCTCGATCGGGGCGATCGTGCTCAGGTCTGCCGTGGGGTCATGGGCCGTGGAATCGATCGCCAGGTCTAGATCCAAATCCAGCGCATCCGGCGCATCCGGTGCTTGACCAGCCTCAGCCTCAGCCGTTGTCAGCTCACTCCTCTGTTCAGCGGCCTCAGGTTCACCGAAACCCGAACTTCCCGCCCAATCCGATGCGTCATCGGTGGGTAAGTCATAGTTCAGATCCAAATCGAGGGGTGCTGCTTCCGTAGCGTCGGCGGGGTCTGCGGTGGCCGCAGCCGTGGCCGCGATCGCCCCACCTCCCAGGGCTGACAGGGCCAAACTGGTGGCGATCGCCGATGAACGTTCGTCGGCCGCGTTGGTCGCCTCGGAACGGCCCTCGATCGCGGCTTCGTCGGCCGGCAAATCGCGGCCCAGGGCCGAAGCCAAACGACTGAGCCAGTGATCAAGCACCGCTTCACTCTCTTCGCCCAGCACGTGCATCCGCTCCAGGGCCGCATTCAGGGCCTCTTCGTAGCGCTGCGAATTGGATTGCAGGGTGCTGGTGATGGCGTTGAGGGTTGTTTGCAAATGCTCCAGAATGCTGCTGGCGGAGCTGTCCAGTTCCGTGAGGTCTTGGGAGCTAGGGGCCGCTTCCTGGCGAGCCACGAGCTGCGAAACTTGGTCGGTGATGCTGGTTTGCAGGCGATCGCGCACTTGTTGCAAAAAGTCGCCGATGATCTGCTCTTGGTTCGCCTGCTGCTGGGCCAGGGATTGGTAATACTGGCGCTGATTTTCCAGTTGGGCAATTTCTTCGCTCAGAATTTGGCGCTGTTGACGCAGAGACTCCAAATCTGACTGGATTGGGGCGATCGCCCCTTGGCGCAGTTGGTCAATCTCCTGCTGCATCGATCGCAACAGTCCTTGGGCCAAGGCTTGCACGGTGGTGGTGGCCGGTGGTTCCGTTTGCAAGTCCGGCGCGAGCGCATCCCAAGACTGCTGAACCCACAGGGCCTCATCGATCGCTACCTCACCGGCATCCGGGGTCGGAGTCGCCAATTGGGTTAAACGACTTCGCACCTGCTCGATTAAGGCTCGGGGCGCTTGAACCTGCGTTGTATCGTTACCAGCCGCAGCAAGAGCCGCGTCTAGGTCGGCCAAAAGGCTTTTAATTTCCAAGTCTTGATCGAGCGTCACGACGACAAACCCTTACCCAAACGTTTTGGTTACAGCGCTGTTGACATCTTCTCCACCCCTGATGGGCGGCGATTCCCGAGCCTCGCGAGTCGGGTTCCTGCTTCTTTTCGTTACGGCTTCTCTAAATCATGGCTGCGACTCGCCAGCAAAGGCGGCAATCAGGAGGCTTCCTGCTTTATTGCGGCGAAGTCAGCTTCATCCGCTCAATCACCGTTAATTAACCCTTACGTTCTAACAGCTACAACCCCAGACATCAACCAACGCGCCGGTCAGCCGCTGGCTTTGTCCCTTTTGGGTCTTGTTAAATATCCCTGGGCGCGGGTGCGATCGCCCTGCCCATTGACGAGCGATCGCGCTGGGTCGCTTGAAGGGGAGATAGACCGTTGATTAACCCCAAAGAGGGCCAGAGAATCACGATGGCCCCAAAGGAGGGCATGGTCACCGCCAGGCGCGGTTGTCCTTGCGCTCAATTCACGCCTACTTTGCTGGTGGTTTTGCGATTTTTTAACTATCTTTAACAACTGGCCGGGGGCCGATCGGCGGCCAATCCTAACCTCTAACTGGGTCTCTCATGCAATTCTGATGGGGTGGCGATTCCGGTGGGCTGTAATTCGTCCTGATCACCCCAACCATTTGCTTTTGGCGGCGAGGGCCTTGAAACTAGAGACCAAGGCTTGGCATGAGGGAGAGAGAAAGTGCTGGGTCTAAAGGTTAGGCGTAAGGTTAGATATTGATTAATGTTCGTAATTTTGGAGGCGATCGCGTTATGAATAGCTGTGTGTTGATGGCAGAGGTGGTGAAGGATCCCGAACTGCGCTACACGCCGGATAACTTGGCGATCGCGGAGATGTTGGTGCAATTTCCGGGGCAGCGTCCTGAAGATCCGTCCGCGACGATCAAGGCGGTGGGGTTTGGCAATTTGGCCAATGAAATTCAGCAGTCTTGCCATCAGGGCGATCGGGTGATTTTGGAAGGCCGACTCACCATGACCACGATCGATCGCCCCGAAGGGTTTAAGGAAAAACGGGCCGAGTTGCGGGTGGGCCGTGTTCACAGCTTGGGATCGCTGGCCAGCTCAGCCATGGCCGTGCCCGTGGCCCCGCCCACCAATGCCAGCTATCGATCGGCTCCGCCACCGGCTGCCACCGTGCCGCCTCGTCCGGCCCCGGCTCCGACCCCGGCTCCGGCTCCAAGTGATGAGCTGGATTATGATGAAATTCCGTTTTAACGAGTTAAATTCAACTGAATTCAGTTAAGTTCAGTCAAATTTAGTTGAATTTAGCCGAATTCAAAGGTTCAAACTTCCGAACTGAAACTCCTTGAATCAGGCCCTCAGGCTACGATCTCGCCCGATCGCACCGTCAGCACCTGGGCCGAATCCAGCCAGCGAGCATCAAAGGCTCCCAGGTGCGTGGTGGTGACAATCGTTTGAAACCGATCGGCGATCGCCCCCAATAATTGGTTTTGGCGGGCTAAGTCCAGTTCCGCCAAAACGTCATCCAACAGCAACAGCGGCGGTTCCCCCACCACGGCCTCGATCGCGCAAAGTTCCGCCAGCTTCAGCGCCAAAACTAACGTGCGTTGTTGCCCTTGGGAGCCGTACTGTTTGGCCGGGGCATCATCCACCGCCAGGGTCACTTCATCCCGGTGGGGGCCCACCAGGGATGTGCCTTGGTATTGCTCAATTTCCGCCCGATCGCGCATTTGGGCCAGCAAGGTGGCTTCAATGGCCCGCGCTTCTTCCAGGGCCGGCAATTGCCACACATCCGGCGCGATCGCCACATTCGGTGCATAGGTCAGCGTCAGGGTTTCCACGCGGCCGCTAATGGCCCCATGCCAACGACTGGCCAAGGGGGCTAACCGGGCGATCGCCCTGGCCCGCCGTCGAATTAGCCGGGTTCCCGTAGCCGCCAATTGCGCATCCCAAACGGCCAGCTCTGCCGCCCGATCGCTCAAGGCCTGACCCTGGCGGCGTTGCTTGGCCCAATCTCGCAGCAGGGCATTCCGTTGGCGCAACACCCGCTCGTATTGGCGCAACAGGTGCGCATAGATTGGCTCCAGTTGCATCACCAAGCCATCTAACCAACGGCGGCGCTGTTCCGGCCCGCCCCGCACCAAGTCCAGATCAAGACTGGAAAATTCCACCGCATTCAGGGATCCCAGTCCGTCGAGTTGCCGCCGCAGGGTTTCGCCGCTCCGTACCAGGGTGCGTCTGCCCACCCGTCGCAGGCTCAAGCTCAGTTCCAGGGGCCCCGCTGCTCGATCGATCCAACCGGTAACTTGGGCGCAGTCTTGGGCCGATCGCACCAAATCTCCATCGCGGCTGGTGCGGTGCGATCGCAGGGTGGCCAGCAGCTCCACCGCCTCCAAGAGGTTGGATTTGCCCTGGGCATTGTCCCCCACCAGGATCGTCTTGGGTGCAACAAATTCAACCCACTGCTCGGCATAGTTCCGAAACTGGCGCAGATGCAGACGCTGGAGATACACGACGGCGACCGGGGCGATCGAAAAGAACCCAACCATCAAAACACCAAACGTCCTCTCCCAAGCACCGCAAATTCGTTGTGCCGGTGCAAACCCGTTCGTTCGGGGGACTGAAGCTTATGCTGCTAACGAATACTCCAATGGGCACTCATCCAATGGGTACTCATCAGAAGATCTCTAGAGAAGATGTTTTAGATATCTCCTAGGATCACTTGTGGCGGGCCGCACGAATCACGTGGGGTAATACACCAACGGCCGCCGCTAGGACTTGATCCGGTAACTTGTCAATATCTGAGCGATCGAAAAATTCTTCAAACTGATCCAGCAGTTTGCGGGCCCGCTGCTTGGCATCGCCCCGCGCCGTGAATCGTTCCACCAACTTCAGCCATTGCAACCGAATTCGATAGCCTGTTTCCTGCTCCTTTAAAGACTTGGGCAGCAACAGCTCAAAATCTCCCAACGGAATCACCGCCTGACAGTCTTGATCCACCAGACCGCCCACCGCCGCCCCGGGCCCCGCAAATTCGGCATAGAACTCTTTGATCAACAACAGGCCGTTGCGGCGGCGATTGTTGACAATCCAAACCTGACCACTCAGAACACGGCCGAGGGGCGATTCGGGGTTGATCGGGTCGAGGGGCGGCGGGTCAAGCTGAAACACAGAGGCGACGTGGGACGGGTCTCGATGGGCGGCGGTAGAAAAACGATCGGGAGAGAGAGAGAGGCGAATCACGGTCGTAGCTTACCCCAATGGCTTTTGCAACAACAGACGTGTGGAACGTTGCCAACTGGGTCGAGAACCACCGCCCGATCGCCCGCTGGGGACAAAGCCAGCTCGATCGTATAACCGCCTCGCCGCACAATTATCGGCCAGGACATGAAGATACAGGGCGGAACTATCCCAGTGACGTGCCACTTCTTCGCAAGCGGACAGGAGTTGGAGTGCAACTCCCCGCCGACGATAGTCGGTGCGTACCGCCAGATTGGAAATGTAGGGATAGTGATGTTGGTTCAATCGCCAAGGCAGATTGGAGCGTGCTGCAATTTCGATCGTGCCGATCAGCTCAGGATGCTGAACCCGACCCGTCGCCGCCGTGGGGGCCGTGAAAGCCACCAAACACAGACAGCGATCGCGCTGGGATTGCAGTCGCGTTCGCAAATCTTCGTAGATGCCAGCCCGCAACAGGGGGAACAGCCAACGCCACCAGCCTTGTCGTCGGTGAAAGCTGTCCGCCAACAAATCGGCTAACTCGGCTAAGTCTCGAAACTCCGCCGGTCGGATTTGCAAAGGCAGGTCAGCGCATGGGTAACTCGATCGAACCAGGTTTTGGGGAATCAGCATGAGCAACGGGGCCACAATCTTTAGGAACACCAACCACCCATCAACAGCAGCGAACTGCCTTGATGCTAACCATCTTCACACCTGTGCCGACTGTTGATTAGCCTCCTCAGTCTCGGGCATTTTCTGGGGTGCGTTTGGGGCCCCCGATGGGGACTCTTTTGGGGGTCTTTGGGGGATGGGGTGTCTGGCTACCTAGCGATCGATCAACACTCAACACCATGGTTGATAACAATCGATAGGGAAAATTGCGGGAAGGCTAACTAAATTTTGCCCACCTAGCAATCACGTCCCTGTTGATGTCAATCCCATGAAATTTCATTGCCCCAATGCCACATTGGCAATCTCCTAGAACTCATTTATCTCCGCTTAGAACCAACAGTCCGGTGGTTTCTAAGGGGGGTTTTAAATTGTCTTCTTCGGAAAAGAGCAAAGCTTGCGTTCGATCATATCCTGACCAGCCCAGAATCAAATCAGGATCTGATCTGAGGCGATCGGGTATTGATTGACACATGGAGATCTGGGAAATTCGAGATCTGCAAAAAAGAGGAGCGATCGCCTCAATTCAGTCTGCAATTAGGTGCTTAGAAAGAAGACCGCAACAATCGGCCAGGTATGGGATTTAACCTGAATTTGATCAATTCAGGCTTTGTTGCGATCATGAAGCAACAAGGACAAAGTTGGATTTAGAAAAAACACCATCCAAACTTCAGCCTAATTTAGACCCCAAATGTTGACAAATGGGTATGGCCACAGCTTCCTGACAGACTTTCTTGAATTGTGCCGCGCACTATCCTCACAGCACCCATACAACCCATCTTGAGTTGATTCTTGGGTTGTCGTTAAATTACGATTCATCCATTATTTGGCGAAATCCATAAAAACTCAATCTATCTCTCCAATCTTCAAGCAATCTTTAAATAAGATCGACAAAATTAGTTTGCTTATCCATCACTTTTGCTAAAGGGAGAAGTCAGGTTTTCGGAGGGGTGGAGACGGATTTTGGCAGCAACCAATCCCCACAGGACGCAATGGGGCTGGTTGCTGAAGGGGCTGATGCAGCCCATCGATCGGCCGCGCTTGGGCAAGGATTAGCGATTGGAGCGGAAGGCAGGATTGAAAAAGAGTCGGCGGATGGTTTGTTGGCGGCGCTCTCGGTTCTCAGAGGTCAAATTCCAGAGGCTTTCATAGAAAAAGAAGGATACGCCGGCCAGTTGCTTTTGGCGCACCAGTTGCACTTGGGTGGCCACGCGATCGATTGGCATGGGCTTGACCTTCAGCCCCGTGAGAATGCCGACGCTGACGGGAATTTTGTAACTGGCAATTTGTAAATCCCGATCGAGCAGTTCCGCCTCAAAGAGGGCCGGATCTTCCCGGTAAATTTGCACAATCAGTTCATCAATCCAGCCGCGCCCCACCCAGTCTGACCAAGATTGCAAGGAAGTGCTGTAGGCAAAGGGTTGGGGATTGGGCGAAAGGGACATGATCGCCGTCGATCGCTTGGCCTTGAGGGTTTGTTGAATTTGCCCCATCAATTGCGTTAGCCGACCCGATCGCCAGCGCATCCAGTCTGGATCTGTGGCTAAATCCGGCGGGGTTTGGCCATCTCGCTCCAGGGCGTATTGGGCCAAGGTGGTGGGGTCATAGCCCAACTCCACCGGATAGGCGAAATGGTCATCAAATTGAATGCCGTCCACCGGGTAGCGAGCGGCCAGCTCATCCACCAAATCGGTCATGAATTTCTGCACATCCGGGTGGCCAGGATTCAGCCAAACCCTTGTATCGCGTCCGTACTGAAACCGGTTGGAACCGTCACGGCGCTGGGCAATCCAACCTGGATTCCGCCGAGCTAACTCGGAGTTGGCCGGAGCCATTAACCCAAATTCCAACCAGGGCACAACGGCCAAACCTAAACGACGACCTTCAGCGATCGCCTCGGCGAGGATGTCTCGCCCTTGCAGGCCGGGGTGGGGGTCAATGCGTTGACCGCTGGCCCGTTCGGCCACTTCGCTGGGGTAGAGGGTGTAGCCACCGTTCCAAACGGTGATGTAAACGGTGTTGAAGTTGGCGGCTTTCAGGTTTTCAAGGGCCTGACGCAGGCGATCGCGATCGAACAAGATATCGCTGTCAATGTTGGTTAACCAAGCGCCGCGCGTTTCCGGCGGCCGGGCCACGAAGGGCGTGAAGGCATCGGTGGCGGGGGTTTCCAACCGATCATTCAGGGCTTGGCAGAGGAAAGCGGCGGCTTCTCCTCGGGTGACCGATCGCTCCGGTTCCAAGCGACGGGGGTTGGGATAGCTCACCACCTTGCCGGCCCGGACGGCGGCGGCCACGGCCGGTCGCACTGGAAATTCCACCCGTTCACCATCTTCAAAGGTTTGGCGCAACAGGGTTCCGGCCCGAGGGTCAGCCGCGTTATCCGTCCAGCCCAAGCGGGTCATGATCATGGCAATTGCTCGATCGCGGCGCAGGGGTTCGTTGTCCTTGCCGGTGCGGGCGATCGGGGGGCCTTCTGGGACAGCCTGATTCAGCAGCCGCGCCAAATCTTCCGGGGTGGCTGGCTCATCGGGTTGAAATTGCCCAGCGCTGTTCAGGGGTAACCATCGCCGCTCGGCCAAAGCTGCCAAACAGCTTCGCGACCAATGATCACCGCCATCGGTGGGAGCTGCGATCGCCCCCAGCGCCAGGGGCCCCGCCCCGATCGCGCCCGAGAGTAATGTGCCCGAGAGTAATGTGCCCGGCAATAGCCTGCTCAACCCTAACGGCTTGGTGAATGGCTTGTGGAATGGCTTGGTGAATAACTGGGTTAATCGCTGGTTGACTGGCTTGGCTAAGGCTTGGGATTTGGCCAAAACGCCGGATAGAGGCGCTGGGGATCGTGTCATGGTGTTTGCTGCCCGTTCGATCGCATGTTCACCGCAGGGACGGAAATGCCCAAGGATATAGCGCAATACGAACCATTTCTGACGAGGCCGGCATAGATTGCCTAAAAATCTCCGCCTATTCCCCTAACCTTCGCCCTTCTCGCCACAGAGAATGAACAGCGGGTCGATCGCCGCCAAAACCTGGCTATTGGCCCGCCGCTCCAAGCGATTGCCCGCCGCTTGCACCACCTCAATGTTCAACGCTTGCACCTCCGCCAGAGCTTCCGAAAGGGCGTATAGACCCTCCAGGCTGGTAGACAGGGCCACCACGCGCCCCCCCAAAGGCAGCCGCTCCCACGCCGTTTCCAACAAGTCCTTCAGGGGCCGCCCACCACCGATGCAGACCCGATCGGGCGGTTGTTTCAGCAGGCCAAAACAGTCCGGCGCGCTGCCTTCCACCACCCGCACATTCTTGACCCCAAAGCGATCGCAGTTGGTACGAATCAGTTGCACCACGTCGGGATCTCGTTCGATCGCCACCACTCGCCCTTGCGGGATCATCAAAGCTGCTTCCACCGAAATCGTCCCCGTTCCTGCGCCGATATCCCACAGCACGGAATTGGCCGACAACCGCAACATGGACAAAATCGCTAGCCGGGTTTCGCGCTTGGTCATCGGAATGCCCGGCAACCGCTCAAACAAATCATCGGGAATGCCGGGTGTGACGTAGGGCCAAAGAGGTGTGGTCATAAAAATTCAACGATATCAAGGTTTCGAGACCTGGGGTTTCGATCGACTGGCCGATCGCCCCGGAATGGGCTGATTTATAAATTAATAATTCTGATTAATCAAGATTGGTTTCATTAGTTGATTGGATGATGCTTGATTCTTCAATCGCTTTATAGTTATAAAACGAATACAGGTTCGGGCTGGGGTCACTCAATTCCTGGGAGATTGAGCGTCCCATCTCAATGGGCAATGCCCGGAATCAAAGGCTGAAGGCTGACTGGGCGATCGCTTGCGGGTTGCTCAAAGCATTAGCTCTCTGAATCTAAGGCATTGCCCGTCACTGGAGTGCTAGTCCCATAGGGGCATAGGGAATCGCTTTCGACTTGTTCGATCGCCCCTGTGCCCCCATTTAATTCCTACTTACCCGGCCTCCAGTAGCCATAACCCCAAGTCTGGTGGGCTTTCTGAGTCCCCAGAATACCAACCTTAACCAAGGTTTGACAGAGGTAATCATCCATGACCCTATCTTTGCGATCGACTCCCGCGCCTAGTCGCTGGGATCGGTTTTGTAACTGGATCACCAGCACCGAAAACCGCTTGTATGTGGGCTGGTTTGGTGTGTTGATGATCCCCACCATGCTGACCGCCGCGATCGTCTTTATCCTGGCATTCATTGCCGCGCCGCCCGTAGACATTGACGGCATCCGCGAACCCGTTGCCGGTTCCCTGCTCTATGGCAACAATCTGATTTCCGCCACCGTGATTCCCCCATCCGCTGCGATCGGGTTGCACTTTTACCCCATTTGGGAAGCCGCCTCATTGGATGAATGGCTCTACAACGGTGGCCCCTACGAGCTGATCGTTTTCCACTTCCTGATTGCGATCTACAGCTACCTGGGTCGCCAATGGGAACTGAGCTACCGATTGGGAATGCGTCCTTGGATTCCCGTGGCCTTTTCGGCTCCCGTCGCTGCTGCCACCGCTGTTTTGTTGATTTACCCGATCGGGCAAGGTAGCTTTTCCGATGGCATGATGCTCGGCATTTCTGGCACTTTCAACTTCATGATTGTGTTCTCGCCGGAACACAACATCCTGATGCACCCCTTCCATATGTTGGGCGTGGCTGGTGTTTTTGGGGGCGCACTGTTTTCCGCCATGCATGGCTCGTTGGTGACCTCTTCCTTGGTGCGGGAAACCAACATGAACGAATCGCCTAATCATGGCTACAAGTTCGGCCAAGAAACGGAAACCTACAACATCGTGGCAGCCCACGGTTACTTTGGCCGGTTGATTTTTCAATACGCCAGCTTCAACAATTCCCGTTCGTTGCACTTCTTCTTAGCCGCTTGGCCCGTGATTGGCATTTGGTTCGCCGCCTTGGGCGTTTCCACCATGTCTTTTAACCTGAATGGATTTAACTTCAATAACTCCATTTTGGATAGCCAAGGACACCCGATTAACACCTGGGCTGATGTGCTGAATCGAGCCAACTTGGGCATCGAAGTGATGCACGAACGGAACGCACACCAGTTTCCTTTAGATTTGGCAAGTTCGGCGGACTTTCAACCCGTTTCGGCCTTGCAATCGGACTTTCAAGCGGACTTTCAACCCGCTAGCCTGACAGCTCCCGCAATCGCAGGCTAACTGAAAGTTTGTGACAGGCTAACTGAAAGTTTGTGGTGTCGAAATTGGTCTTGAGGCTGATGGAAATGATGAATCAATGTCATGGTTGGCATGAATTTGTTACCCCGTAGAAGCGCAACAGATTAACTTCTCAGGTTAACTTCTCGGATTCGTCATTCTCAGCACTCATTGAATGGGGGAGACTGCGCGATCGCACCTCCCCTTTTTGTTCGGCCAAACCACCCCAGCCGAAATCACCGGTTTTTTTGTGGCTCTTGAGGAGTTGTGTTCATGACCGTTATTTGGAAACAGCTATCAACCGATCGTCCGCCGGTTCAATTAAACCTGTGGGCCGTGGGCTTCTTTGCTGTCTTTCATCTTGTTGCCCTCTCTGCTCCTTGGTTTTTCTCTTGGTCAGCACTGGGAGTTTGCCTCCTGTTGCACTGGCTATTTGGCAGCATTGGCATCTGTCTCGGCTTTCACCGCCTCCTCAGCCATCGCAGTTTCCAAGTGCCCAAACCCCTAGAATATTTGATTGCCTTAATTGGCTCCATGGCGCTGCAAGGGGGGCCAATCTTTTGGGTTGCGGGTCACCGATTGCACCATGCTTTCACCGAAGATGAAGATAAGGATCCCTATTCCTCTCGGCGCGGCTTTTGGTGGAGCCATATGCTCTGGATGTTGTATCCGCGGCCGGAGTTTTTTGAATACGATCAATACCAACGCTACGCGCCAGATTTGGCCCGCGACCCCGTTTATCGGTGGTTAAATCAAAACTTCCTGTGGCTGCAACTCCCGATCGCGATCGGGTTGTATTTCTGGGGTGGTTGGTCTTTTGTGATTTACGGCATTTTCCTGCGAGCCGTTTTGCTTTGGCATTCCACCTGGTTCATCAATTCCGTAACCCATTTGTACGGGGGCTATCGTCCCTTTGCGACTGAAGACACTACCCGCAATCTCTGGTGGGCGGCCATTTTGACCTACGGCGAAGGTTGGCATAACAACCACCATGCCTACCCCCATGTGGCGAAATGTGGTTGGCGTTGGTGGGAAATTGATATGACCTGGTGGGCGATTTGGGTGCTGTCTATTTTGGGCTTGGCGCGCAATATTCATCAGCCGCCGGAGTTGCTGGAATCATAGACCTTTGATCCGGAAGCTTGAAATAGGATCCGTGATTCAATAACCAAAAAAATTGAATTGAAAATCATCGGAACAAGGGGCTTAAGCCCCTTGTCTTCGTTAGCCCGCAGGGTGGGCATTGCCTACCGAATTGTTGCTTCATGGCATTTGCGATATGGCGTGCCAATTATTTTAGGTAAAGGCTGTAAACCTTAAAAATAAAGCTTAAAAGATAAACCTTAAAACCCACAAATTGATCGATCGACTTGATAGACCCGACCATTAACCATTATTGAAACGATCGAACCGGTTGACGATCGGGTCATGTCGTTCGGGAAGCCGTGCGGCATAATGGGGCGTGGTCTCGGCTTTGGGGCCGATCGACTGGGATTTTTGACCGAGATCGCTCGCCATGATTGAAGTGGAACAGTTGCGGAAGGTCTACGGCAGCACCGTAGCCATTCGCGAGGTGACGTTTTCTGTGGAGCCGGGAGAAATTTTGGGGTTTCTGGGCCCCAACGGTGCAGGCAAAACCACCACAATGCGAATTTTGACCGGCTATCTACCGGCCACCAGTGGCACGGCGCGGGTGGCGGGATTTGATGTGCATGATGATTCGATGGCGGTGCGCGAACGGATTGGCTATTTGCCAGAAACGCCGCCTCTCTACCCAGATATGACGGTGGAGGGATTTTTGAACTTTGTGGCGCGAATTAAGGGCGTTTCGGCGGGCGATCGGGCGGAGCGGGTGCGCTGGTCGATCGAGCGCTGTGGTTTGAGCGATCGCCGCAAAACCATCATTAATAAATTGTCGAAGGGCTATCGCCAGCGGGTAGGGATTGCCCAGGCGATCGTGCATGATCCACCGGCCATTGTGTTGGACGAGCCAACGGTGGGTCTGGATCCGCGCCAAATTGCGGAAGTCCGTAACCTGATCAAAAGTTTGGCGGGCGACCATACGGTGATTTTGTCCACCCACATCCTGCCGGAAGTGAGCATGACTTGCAGCCGGGTGGCGATCGTCAACGGTGGGCGAGTGGTGGCCACCGACACCCCCGACAACCTGATGGCGGGTCGTGTGGGCGGCGCGGCCTACGACTTGGAAATCGATGGCGCTGAGTCGGCGTTGGTGACCCTGACGGAAGGGGAGCCGCCGCAATTGCTCGATCGGGCGGCCCAGTTGGTGGAGCGGTTGCAAACGTTGGCGGGAGTCCGATCGGTCACGCCCCAAGGATCGCCGGGCGATCGACCCGATCGATTGCGGTTAAAGGTGGCGATCGAGCGAGATACGGAACCGGCCCAGGAAATTGCCCGCGCCGTCATTGCCGCCGATTTGGGGCTATGTGAATTGCGCCGCAGCCAAGCCACCTTGGAAGATGTGTTCTTGGATTTGACCACGGAGGAACCGACAACCCCAACGGAGATAACTGGGGCGATCGACTCCCTTGATCCGGTGGCTGCGGATCCCGAACCGATCGACCTTGCCATTTCCCCGGACTCGCCCCCGGAAGCGGCTGAATAAGGCCCGCTTGGGTTGATCTGTCACACCAGTTTTGAGCTGCCAGCTTTTCTGCGCCTGGACTGCGAGTGACGGATATGGAACCGGCAACCAGCTAGTCAACGAATTGCATGATTAAAAAGTGCTTTCTCCTGGCCTTGTTTCCTAATACTTTCCTGCTTTAATTGCCACGACTGATTCTTTTTACTTCTCAACTTTCAATTCTGAATGCTGGCTTCTCGATTTTGCTTGCGCATCTTTCACGGCTAACTTTTAGATTTTTCTCAAGGATGGTTGAAACTGAGGCATGGCTGTTAACTTAGGACATCGATTGCGAGTAATTTTGGCCAATATTGCGGCCATCTATCAACGGGAATTACAGAGTTATTTTGTCTCTCCCTTGGCCTATGGAGTGGCTAGTATTTTTTGGTTAATTGCAGGCATCTTCTTTGTGGCGGTGCTGCTGGGGCCGGCGGGCATCATTGCCCAATCGGCCATGCGCGATATGCAGGGCCAGCAAATGGGCATTCCTGTGCCGCCGATCGATGTTCCCTATGAATTTCTGAAAATTTATTTGGGGAGTTTGGGGTCACTATCCCTTTTCATTCTGCCGATTTTGTCCATGAGTCTCTATACCGAAGAGCGCAAACGCGGCACGATCGAGCTATTAGCCACATCACCAATTACGAACTGGGCCGTAGCCCTGGGCAAGCTCTTGGGGGTGCTGACCTTTTTTGCCAGCATTTTGGCTCCGATTCTGTTGCTGGAATTGATTGTTTTGGCGGCCTCTAATCCGCCCATTTCTCCTTGGGTGGCAGTATCGGGGCATCTGGGGCTGTTGCTGATGGGGGGTGGCGTTTTGTCTCTGGGAATGTTCCTGTCATCCCTGACGGCCAGCACGGTTTTGGCGGCGATGATGACCTTTGCCCTCAATCTTTCCCTCTGGATTATTGATCTATTGGCTAACGCGATCGGGGGTGATGTGGGTCAGGCGATCGGGCATTTATCTTTGCTGAAACATTACGAAGCGGCGGTGCGTGGTGTGCCCGAAACAGGCAGTGCAATTTTGTTTTTGAGCTATATCCTACTCGGCATTTTCTTGACGGCTCAATCGGTGGAAACTTTCCGTTTTCAGCGCTCTTAGGCATATCCTCAGCAGTCTGAATTTTGGGGCAATCGCCTACATTTCATCGCCTAAACTTCATTGCCTGAGTTCAAGCGCTTGAGTGCGATTAGGGAAATGCAATTGAGGAACTGCAATTGAGCAGATGAAATTGTGCAAGTGAAATTGTGCAAGTGAAATTGAGCGAATTCAGTATTAATTCTGGCTTGTTTGCCATTCAGGGGGAACTGATTTAGTGGCTATGAAACTGGCATCTGTGCGGCAACTGTTGCCTCGTTATCTCAAATCTGGGCTTAGATATCTCGGTAAATATCTAATTTTCGTGGGCCTGTTCCTGATGGCGGCGGGCCTGTCAGCGGGCTTTGTGGGTGGCTGGGGCCCCTTGGCTGGGGGGCTGATGGTGGCTGGCATTGTGGCGATCGGGATTTGGCTGGTCACCCACGGTAATTTGCGCCGTACTTGGAGCCAGCGATCGACCCAATCCAACACCAATGCATTGTTGGCGACCTTGGCCGCGTTGCTAATTTTTGGGGCGATCAATTTCTTGGGATCTCGTTACAGTACCAAGTTTGATTTAACCGAGACTCAACTGTTTACGCTGGCTCCCGAAACCCAGGAAACGGTGCGCAATTTGGGTCAAAAAATCAAAATCTTGGTTTTTGATCGATCGCTCTCTGATACCGATCGGGAACTGCTGAGTAATTACGCCAAATTAAATCCCAACTTCACCTATGAATTAGTCGATCCACAGGTGGATTTTGGCCGGGCCCAAAGTTTTAAGGTCAAATCCTTTGGGGAAGTGTATTTGGAAGCAGGTGAACAAAAACGCTTAGTGACCACCCTGGGGCCCGAAAGTCGCCTGAAGGAAACGGAGTTAACCAACGCGATCGCCCAGCTTTCCAGCACCACCCAAGCAACGATTTATTTCCTGCAAGGCCACGGAGAGCGCCCAATTGAAGGAGAGCAGGGCGGTTTGACGGAAGCGGTGACGGGCCTGAAAACCAAAAACTTCATCGCCAAACCCTTGAACCTGATTCGTGAGGGCAAAATTCCCGAGGATGGCATTGCCTTGGCGATCATTGGCCCCCAACGTCCTTTGCTCGATCGGGAACTGGTGCTGCTGGAAACTTATTTGCAGCGGGGTGGGCGGCTGTTGGCGCTGTTGGATCCCGCGTCCGATGGCGGCCTCAGCCAGTTGCTGACCCGTTGGGGGGTGAAGTTGGATAACCGCCTGGTGGTGGATGCGTCGGGAACGGGCCAGTTGGCCGGTTTAGGCCCCGATGCCCCGATCGTCACCCAATATGGCGACCACCCAATCACCCAGGATTTTAAAGGCGGGGTTTCGATTTACCCGGTGGCGCGATCGCTCGAAATCGTCACCACCAGCGGCATCACGGCCACGCCTCTCATCAAAACCGACGAAAAGAGTTGGGCTGAAAGCGAACCCACCGCCCAACAACTCACTTTCACGCCCCCGCAAGATCGCCAAGGGCCGTTGGTTTTGGGGGTTGCCTTGGAACGGGCGATCGCCCCTGAACCGGCCGCGAGTCCCTCCCCCAGTCCTAGCCCGACGGCCAGCCCCAGCCCAGCCGCCTCTCCAACGGCATCCCCAACGGCCAGCCCAAGTCCGACCGTATCTCCAACGGTATCTCCGACCACATCCCCAACTGCTTCTCCGACGGCTAGCCCCAGCCCGACCGTATCCCCGACCACATCCCCAACTG
>NZ_LIRO01000070.1:0-77809 GCF_002742025.1 Limnothrix sp. PR1529 | reverse complement strand
TTCTTGGAGTGGGTTTCATCGGAAATTATGCATCTGGGGCCCTGGAGTGGCGTCGCCTTCATGGTTGTGTATGTGGTTGCCACGGTGGCGCTGGTTCCCGGATCGCTGTTGACCTTTGGGGCCGGGGTGCTGTTTGGGGTGGGTTGGGGGTCGGTGATTGTTTTCTGGGCGGCCACGCTGGGGTCGTTGGCAGCGTTCCTGGTGGGGCGCTATGGCATTCGGGATTGGGTGGAACAGCGCTGGATTGCTGGAAATCGACAATTTCAGGCGATCGATCGCGCCATTGCAGAAGATGGCCTCAAGATTGTGTTGCTGATGCGCTTGTCGCCGCTGTTTCCTTTCAATGCCTTGAACTATATGTTGGGGCTAACGCAGGTTTCAATCCGAGACTACCTATTGGCTTCGATCGGGATGTTGCCGGGAACGGTTGCCTATGTCTATATCGGGGCTTCTTTTCGGGACTTGGCCAGCCTGTTTGCGGGGTATGGAGAACGAGCCAAAAGCCCGATCGAGTGGTTGCTCTTTATTTTGGGTTTGATCGCCACCCTAGTTGTAACCGGGATCGTGACGAAGGCGGCCCGCTCGGCGCTCGATCGAATTGCCGCTTCCACCCCTCCCGATTTACCGTAATTGGCAGCTCCCGCTGAAAAAAGCGATAGGCTGGAGAAATCAACACCCATTCAAGCTCAACTTAGCCTGAACTCAACCGACTGGCGACTTTTAGCCTGCGGCCCCATTTCCAACCCCGCCCTTGATCCAGCAACGGCTGATCCAGCGACGGCATTTCTACGGTATTGGTATCGACAGAGGCAACCACTGCCAGCTCCATCACCCCCCACTGCCCTTGATGGGCGTTTGCATGTAGTTTGATTGCAATTGGCTTGCAGCTTGATTTTGATTGACGTTGATTGTAAAGAGTTTGCGCCTTTTTGGCTGGAATGCGGGTGGATGGTCACGGTGCAGGCCCGCCTCGATCCATAACTTATTGATCTTATGGTTCATCGCTTATGTCGGTTTCGCCCGATCCTTTCCCTGCCTCACGCGCGCCCTTGCAACTGCTTCTGTTTGTGGATCACCGCTCCAGTTCCTGGGAGCAAGCAAGCCTAATTCAGGGTCGATTACAGGCCCTAAAAGCCCGCTATCCCTTTGCTTTCGACATTGTGGACGTGGCCGAGCAGCCCTACGTGGCTGAACATTTCCGGCTGATTGCCACGCCTGCGCTGGTGAAGGTGCATCCCCACCCTCGCCAAACCCTGACGGGAATGGACTTGGCCCAGCAACTGGATGCTTGGTGGGAGCGGTGGCAAGAGGCAATTCACGACAGCTTGGACTCGCCGGAGAACAACCAGCCGATGGACATGATGCCGACGGATGGTTCGCCCTCGTCGTTGGCAACGGCGGCGGAGGTGATTCGTCTGTCAGATGAAGTCTTTCGGTTAGGGCGGGAAAAGGCGGAGTTAAGGGAACTGTTGCGGTTTAAGGATCGGGCGATCGAGATTGTGGCCCACGATTTGCGAAACCCTTTGGCCGCAGCTTCGATGGCGATCGAGACCCTGGAGGCCAGCTATCGACCCAACACCATTCAGGCGGCCCAGATGACCGACAGCCTGCGGGAGCGACTGTTGATGCAGGCGCGATCGCAAATTCGGGCGATCGATCGCTTGATTGCCAACCTGTTGGAAGTGTCCCAAGGGGAGGGGCAAGAGGCCGACATTCAACCCCAGTCCGTGGATCTCAAGGCCCTTTGTCACGCGGTGATCGACACCTTCAGCAGCCGAATTAGCCTGAAGCACCAAACCCTAGAAACGGATATTCCCCAGGACTTGCCGGTGGTTTATGCCGACCCCGATCGAATTCGGCAAGTGATTTCCAACCTGCTGGACAATGCCGTGAAATACACGCCGGATGGGGGCACAATCCATGTGGCCGCCCTCCACCGCACCACCCAGAATGTGCAGGTCAGCATTTGCGACAGTGGCCCCGGCATTCCCGACAGCCAACGTAGCTCCATCTTTAAGGAGCGATTCCGACTGCAACGAGATCAACGCTCAGAAGGATATGGCATTGGGCTAGCTGCCTGCCAGCGGGCGATTCGGGCCCACTATGGACAAATTTGGGTTGATGAGCGGCCGGGCGGCGGGAGTTGTTTTCATTTCACCCTCCCGGTTTACCAAAAGCTGGGGTACAAGCCGTCTGCTTTATAGGGCAACCATTAACTGATCAAGAAGATGTCTGAGCAATAACTTGGGGTACTGGCAAAGCACCAGTGTATTGGCAAAGCACCAGTGTATTGGCAAAGCACCAGGATTGGTGGGGGCAAGGGGCTTAAGCCCCTTGTCTTTGGTTCCTTAGAATCGCTCAAAACAACTGATGAATTGGTTCCTATTCATCTGGCTCGATCGTGCTGGTTAGCCCTTTGTTTTTGAGGGTTTCGCAATAAAATTCTGCATGTTCCTGGGCACAGGTAATCACCAAAGCCAAGCCGTTAAAATGGGCTTCCATCATGATGTTAACGGCTTGGGGTTGGGTAAGGCTGCTAACGGTTTGTAACAGCGTTTCCACCACGTATTCCATGGAATTAAAGTCATCGTTATGCAGCAGCACTTTGTAGCGAGGTGCTGGTTTACGGATGGTGGCGGCTGACTTCTTTTCTATGATTTCAACGGACATGGCGTAGTTCCTCGGTAAACGGCATAAGTAACCATTGGGGCGATCGAGCCGTTGGCCTAATTGCTTAAACCCGATTAGCAAGAGGAGCGATCGCTCACTGCAATTCACTCTTTATTATTATCAACTTTTCTCGACAGTCAACTTGCGATCGCGGTTCTGAAAATGCCTAGGTCTGGGGGTTGGTTAAAGCGTTTACGCCTGTGACCCATTTAGGGTTTATGCGGGCGATCGGGCTGCTGATCACAGAAATAATGGCGACCGTAATCGATCAGCGTGGTGACGGTCAGCCCCAGGCAAAGGGACAGGCCAAAAACCGGCCAGCGGTTGAAAAAAATGGCATAGCGCACCGCAGCCCAGGTGAAATAGGTGCGCCAGAGGTCAAACTCTTCGCGCATTGCCCAGAGACTAGCTAGGCCGATCGTGCCCCAACAGAGGACGAGCAGCAACCAGCGCGATCGACTGGGCAAGCGAGAGGAAGAAGGAGCAGGCACGCTTGGGCAAGGGGCGAGGAAGAAAAGACAAACGGCCGATTGAGAAGTCTTTGGGGTCGAGCAAGAAACTGGCATTGGGGCACTCAGCAACAGCAAAGTTGCAGAAGCCCAGCAAACCCGTTCAGTAGCCCTGTTCAGCTAACCAATTTAGCCAACCGATTCAGCCAACCAATTTAGCCAACCGATTCAGCAAAGAAGGGAATGGCTAAATAGAGTCTTGGAGCTTGGTTTCGGTTTCCGTGGCAGGTTTGGGGGGCACATAGCCTGGGCGCGATCGCCACCAGGCTAGCAGGGTACTGGCGATGAAAATACTGGAGTAAGCCCCAGAGATGAACCCAATGATCAGGGCTAGCGAAAAGTCCCGCAGGGTGGAACCCCCAAACAGGAAGATCGCCACAACCGAAAGCAAGGTGCTGGCGGTGGTGTTGAGCGATCGGGTCAGGGTTTGATTCACCGCATCGTTCACTACTGTATCGATCGGGGCGGTGGGATTTTGGGCAATGTTTTCCCGCACCCGATCGTAAATCACCACAGTGTCATTCACGGAAAAGCCAATGATCGTCAGCAGGGCCACGATAAACAGCGTGTCAATTTCCGTGCCGCCAAACCAGCCCATGGCCGCAAATGCCCCGGCCGTAATCAGCACATCGTGGATTAGGGCCACCACCGCAAAAATAGCGTAGTCCCACTGGAAGCGAAAACGCAGGTAGATCACAATGCCCAGCAGGGAAAGCAACACAGCCATCACCCCGGAGTTCAGCACCTGCTGCCCCAGCACGGGCCCCACCGTGTCAATCAGCGTTCCTTGGGCATCAAACTTGCCCAATTTGGCTTCCAGGGCGGTCACCAAGGCCGTGCGCTTCTCGGCCGCTAAATCCTGCGATCGAATGGCGATGATATGTCGGTCTTGGGCCTTGGAATCCACATCCAACAACTGGACAGCCGCGCCGCCCAAATCCTGTTCGTTCAGCACGGCCCGCACATCGGCCAGCTCCACAGGTTTTTGGCATTGGGGTTGGGCTCCGGTGGCTGGGCAGTCCAGTTGCAGTTGCAGGCGAGTTCCCCCCACAAAGTCCAGTCCCAACTTCAGGGGCGTGCCAAAGGTGACCATGCAACCAATCACGGCGATCGCCCCGGCAACGGTCAAGGCCAGGGACAGCGACCACCACAACCGACTTTTTTCAATAATCTTCAGGTTCATCGCGCTTGCTGATTCAGGAGGGCAGGTGGAATGGGGCGAAGGGGGGCGCTAGTTGCCCGAGCCAGCCGTTTTCAGATTGGCGGCCTTTAGACCGGGGCAATACCACTCAGGACGGCGCAGGGAAGGAATACTGAGGGCCACAAACAACAGAGTGCGGCTACAGGTGAGGGCGGTGAACATGCTCAACAACACCCCGATCGCCAGGGTGAGGGCAAACCCTTTGACCAAACCTGTGCCCAGCCAAAACAGCACCACACAGGCAATCAGGGTGGTGACGTTACCATCCAAAATGCTGGAAAACGCCCGATAGAAACCGGATTCGACCGATCGATAAAGACTCTTGCCCGCTTGCAATTCCTCGCGGGTGCGCTCAAAGATCAGCACGTTGGCATCCACCGCCATCCCGATGCTGAGAATGAAACCCGCAATCCCTGGTAACGAGAGGGTGACAGGCACTAACGCGAATACTGCAAAGTTCAACAGGGCATAGATCATCAGGGCTAAGTCTGCCACCACGCCGGGCAGGCGATAGTAGATGGCCATAAAGATCAGCACCAACACCAAGCCACCCACACCGGCCCAAATGCTGCTTTCTACGCTGTCGCGACCCAAAGTTGCGCCTACGGTGCGGGTTTCCACCAACTTCACGGGCAGGGGCAAGGCTCCACCCTTCAGTTGAATTACCAACTCTTGGGAGGAGTCGGCGGTGAAGTTACCGCGAATTTCGGTGCTGCCGCCGGTAATTCCCAATTGGGCATATTCCGGCCCCACCACGGGTGCGGTTAACAAGTCCCGATCGAGAAAAATACCCAGGCCGCGACCCGTGCCCGCCAGTTTTTTGGTCAGTTCCGCATAGCGATCGGCGGCATCGGCTGAAAAGCGAATAATCACAACCCAAGAGTTACCCAAGCCACCATCCGGGGCGGCTCCCGCTTCCCGGAGATCTTGGCCCGTGAGCACCGCTTTTTCAAACAGTTGGCTAATGGCTTCCTGGCTCCGTTCGATCGCCCGCTGATTTTCGTCGATCGCGGCTTTGTCCCCTGCCTGAATCAGCGCGGCCCGTTTCGCCTTCAGCTCGTCGTAAACTTGCCGTTCCGCTTGGTATTGGGCCTCGGTTCCCGGTTTTTGCTCCCTAAACTCCAGCCGCGCCGTGTTGCCCAAAACTCGCTCCGCCTGTTCCGGGTCGCTGACCCCCGGCAGTTGCACCACCAGCTTGTCGCTGCCGGACGTTTGCACCAGGGCTTCGGAAACCCCCAGCTCATTAATCCGGTTATCAATAACTTTGCGGACGGCCGAGAGATCTTCGGGCGTGACCTGGGGAATTTCCGGCGTGGTCATGACCTGGAGTGTCAGTTGGGAGCCACCGCGTAGGTCAAGCCCCAACTGCACGGGCAGGTTAACAATCACGGCGATCGCCGCGATCGTCAGCACCACAATGAAACCAAGGGTAAATTTTTGGCGTTGCATAGGCCTCAGGATTGCGCGTCGCCGATCGGCTGAACCAACGACCCCCGAAACGGGCCGGATGTCGCAACGAACATACTACACCGCAACCCCGACCGCCGAAGCGAGTGATCGCGGCTGTAACCCTTGAACTGTTTATGAACCTTCGGCACTGGATTGGTACTGAACTGAATTGGTACTGAGTTGGCGCTGCATTGATTCTGCATAGCGCTGCCATCAATCTGCGATCCCAACGGTTGATTAACCCCAGCAGCTCAGGCAACGACCCGCAGGGTTCATCAACAGGGGTTCATTAACACGCTGAGCGCCAGGAAACAGGAACCAGAAAATCAGGCAAAATAACCCACAGACAAACGCTGATCGCCCCCGATGGTTGCAAAATCTTGCATAACTGGAGCGATCGCCCGGGGTTGAGCAACGCAGGAGAATGCATGGCTGAGTTATCCACCTGCCTGGACTGTGGCGGAGCGGTGCCCTTGGGGGCGGCGGCCTGTCCCCATTGCGGGGCGATCGACTATTTGGGATTGCCCTGTGCGGTTTGTCAGCAGCCGATCGCCCCCTCGGCGGTGGTTTATTTACCCCAGTTACAGCGCTTCTTTCATGAAGACTGCTTGGCTCAGGTGCAATTAGCCCCGCGCCCCTGTGGCAGTTGTGGAGCCTTGGCCCTGGACGCGTCCTTGGAACATTGCCCCAACTGTGGTGCGCCTCTGGATCACCAGGCCTGTAAATTTTGTGGCCATGCCTTTGCACCAGAGCTGACCGGCTGTGAGGATTGGATCCACAAAGTTGAACGAGATGGCCTGCTCATTTACGAAGATATTGCCCGCCGAGGCGAAGCCCATCGGATTTGTGCGGAAGCAAGGGGCGGGTTTGCCCGCCAAGATTTATATCAGGATTTGTTTGAAGCATTGAAAGTGGGAGATTGGCGATCGGCCGATCGGGAAACTGATCGGCTAGTGCGTTACTTTGCCGCCCAATGCTCCTTTCTGGAATTACCCACGGCGGAACTGCAACAGATTGATGAGCTGTGGGTGACCTACAGTCGCGGGCAATTTGGCTGGAGCATTCAAGCGGCCCTGTGGACAGAATTGGGCGGGCAGCCGGGAGAGTGGGATTCAGAGGTTTATGAGCAGTTGGCGGACTATGTGGGCTGGCAAGTGACCCTGTTTGATCCTGATGCGGTGGCCCAGGATGACTGGCAACGGCTGGCCCTTTGGTGGCAACGGTTTCGGGGCACTGCGCCCGATCGGGTGGTGGAACTGATTCCTTACGATTCCCTCATTTTTGACCTGTCGGCTCCGGTGGGTCATTTGCCCTACCCCGGTGCGGAGACGGGGCGCAACTTTGCAGCGGGGCGATCGCGCCAAGACTCTTGGGATGTACCCTATTTGGCGCTTCACTGGCCCCCGGCCGATTGGTCGGCCGTCGAGGAGGATCGATTCATGAATGATGACCAGGAGCATGGGTTGAGATTGCCAGCGGATGATGTTCCCGATGATGATCTCCCTGAGGATTTCGATGATTTGCCGGATGCCGCCGCTGAGATTGCCCGCGATCGGGATGTGAACCCATGAGCAGCTCCCCGAAGCGATCGAGCCGATTTGGAAATTTAGGCGGTTTTTGGCCCGGCGGGTTTGGGCCGGGCCGATCGGGTTGGGTGCTTGGGTTCGTCTTGGTGGTGGCGGTGCTGTTGCGGTTTTCGGCTCTTGATCGCGCGGTTTACTGGTACGACGAAACCATCACCTCCGTCCGCATTGCGGGTTATACCAAGGAGCAAGTGGAGGACTTTTTCCAGCCCCAGGGGCGGCCCGTTTTCCCCGCTGATTTAGTTCCCTTGCAGCGATCGGGCGATCATCCTTGGCTGGCGACGCTCCACAGCCTGGCCACCGAAACCCCCGACCAAGTGCCGCTCTATTACCTGCTGCTGCGGGGCTGGACGCATTTGGCAGGGGACTCGGTAGCGGCGATTCGGGCCTTTTCTGCCCTGGTGAGCCTGCTGGTGTTTCCGGCTTTGGTTCTGTTTGGGCAGGCTTGGTTAGCCGATTGGCCCAGGGCCCGATCGGTGATTGGTTTGGCGATCGGTCTGGTGGCTGTTTCCCCGATCCAAGTGGTCTATGCCCGCGAAGCCCGGGGCTACAGTTTGGCGGTGGTGTTGTTTTTGTTGGCCAGTTGGGCCCTGTTGCGTGCTCTGCGGCTCGATCGCTTGGGCAAACCCACCCGATCGGCCTGGATGACCTACGGAGTCTTGGTGGCCTGCAATTTCTATGGCCATTTGCCCTTGGCCCTCGGGATTGCTGCTCAAGGAGCCTACGTGGCCCTGCGGGGATGGCTGGAGCGATCGCACCGGGGTTGGAATGCCTTGCGCCATAACCTTTTGGCCTGGGGTGGTTCCCTGTTGGGGGCGCTGGTGCTGTTCAGTCCCTGGCTGGTTTGTTGGTTGACCTATCGAAAACCCATGGGTTGGATCGATCGGGAGCTGACTTGGGGAACCTTGGTGCAGCGTTGGGGCCTGAATTTCAGCGCGATCGCTCTGGATTGGCAAGCCTGTTTCGATCGGCCCCTGTTTGACATCACCCAGGAAACCGACCCGATCGCTCTGTCCTGGCATTGGCTCCCGATCGGGTTGTTGCTGGCGATGGTTGCACTCAGCATCCGGCGCTTGCTGCGGGTCACGCCGCCGGACATTTGGCTGTTTCCCCTACTGACTGGCGCGATCGCCCTGCCCTTTGCCCTGTTGGATGCGGTGGATGGTGGCCAGCGATCGACCATTGCCCGCTACTTCCTTCCGGCCTACTTGGCCCTCACCTGGGTGCTGGCCTTTGGCCTCAGCGAAGCTTGGGCTAACCAACGGCGGCGGCCTTGGGCTGCGGGGGCGATCGCCCTGTTGTGGGTGGTGGGGCTGTGGTCCAGTAGCCAAGGCGTGATGGCTCCCACCTGGTGGAACAAATACAGTAGTTACGACGATCCGGCGATCGCCCAGCGGGTGAGCGAGCTTCAGCCACCCGTGGTGATCAGCGGCAATGCTCTGCGGTTGCTTACCCTGGCCCGTCGCCTGCCGTCCCAAGCCCAACTGATTTACCTAGAGGAACCCGATCTGCCCCTTCCTGAAACCATTCAACGGGCGATCGCCTATCGGCCCAAAACAGAATGGCTCGATCGGCTCAAAACCAATCCCCGCTACCAAATCCAGGCGATCGAACCCTTTAACAACACTTGGGTCATTCAAGCGCTCGATCAATCACCCCCCAAAGCGCCCTAGCACTGATCGATCGGCCGATCGTCAACATTGGAACATGACCCATTGTAAAACTTGGGCAATGAGCAACTGAAGAACTTCATTTTTTCGATCAGACCATGATCCTCAATTCTCTAGATTCTTCAGCAATCGCCGGTATTACGGTTCATGTGCAAATCATGAATAAACCCAACAAAGGCTACCGCTGATCTCGGAAGTTTCCTAGGCTAGAAATTGGAATTTAGGAGGCGATCGAGCATGAGTTCTGAATTTAAAACCAGTCTCAGCCACGCTCTCGGTCTGGGGCAATCGGCTTGGAAAATGACCGTTGAGATCGCCCTCTTGTTGTGGGTTGGGGCCACCTTGGCGATCGACCTGGCGGCCATGCCGGCCCTCTACATGGGCGGCATGATGGAGCGGCCCGACTTTGCGCCCGTGGGTTGGTTACTGCTCAATGGGTTCAACCACGTGGGGCTGTTGGTGGCCGGGGTGGTGATGGCCGGTGCGCTGGCCTTGGGATATCGCCACGAAGTGAGCCGCCTCAGCGAGCGGTGGGTGGTGGCGATCGCGGCAGTGCTGATGGCCATTATGTTGATGCAAACCTATTGGCTCGCGCCGACCATGGCGGGGCTAGGGGCTTCCCTGTCTTGGGCTAGCACTGCTCCCTCGGTTCCGGCGGCCATGACCCTTTGGCACGGGGGCTACTTTGGGCTGGAAACCCTGAAGCTGCTGTTGAGTGGCAGCTTGTTGGGGTTATGTGCGCGAGGGGCGGTGGTGCGCCAATCCTAATGGCTTGTTGTGTGCCAGTTTGGGGCTAATTCCCTGGCGTGATCGGGGCGCTGGGGGTGGGTACGCCAATCAGTCCAAATTTTTGGAAGGCAATCACCACCCCTACGGAGATGACCGCCCCGATCGCCAGACCGGCCAAAAGCAAGATCAAGAAAGTGCGCTGCATCAATTTTTTGGTGCGCGCATCCACGCTTTGGGGAGCCACTAGACCGGTGCCGTAGCGATCGCCCCCGGGTTCTCCGGTGGGAGATCCAGGCAGTGAACCGGGCAGCGAACCGGGCAGCGACGACCCAGAACCCCCCAAGGGATTGGGATTGGATGAGTTAGGAAACATTGATCGAACCGCGCTTAAACGCTGGCAAAAAGGGCTGACCAAGGCTGCACGGGGGCATCATCCCGCGCCACGATTTCCACAATTTTGTTGCGGGCCGCCGGTTCCCACAAGGCTTCGACACAAACCTTGGCCACCTGCGATCGGGGAATCGATCCCTCAAAGAGCGTATCGGCAGTGCTCATCACCACAGGGGTGTCCCGATCTTCGTTTTTCAGACCGCCGGGCCGCACGATCGTGTAGGTCAGTCCGCTGTCTTGCAAGTAGCGCTCACCCTGTTGTTTCCAAAACAGAATCAACCAAAACAAATTCAGCGGGTGGAGCAGTTTGGACACACAAAGGGAAGAGACCAGCACCAACTGCTCAATGCCCGCCGCCTTGGCTGCATCGGTTAAGTTCTTGGTTCCCAGATAATCCACCTGCAAGGGCCCCGTTGGATCCAAGCTGGGCCTGGCTCCGGCAGCGCTCAAAACCACTGTGCAACCGGCTAAGGCAGAGTCGATCGAGCGGCGATCGAGTAAATTGCCCTGCACCACTTCCACCGAATCCGGCAAAATCGCGCGAGCGGTGGCCAAATCGCGCACCACGGCCCGCACAGGCACTTGGCGATCGACCAAGGCTTGCACAATTCGCCGGCCCGTTTCGCCGGTTGCACCAAACACCACGGCTTTCATCGCAGTTTCCGTCTCCCTTGTCCAGTTGGTTATGGTCTCAAATCCCGGGGCCGCACCGATCGCCCGTCAGCGGTTGATTAACCCTCGAATCGGCCCTAAAGCGGTCGCGAATAGCCCAAAGCATCCTTCACCCGAAGCAGGGTGGCATTGGCCACGGCGGCCGCCTTTTCGCGACCATCCCGCAACACAGATTCCAGATAGCCCCGATCGCCCATCACTTCGTTATATTTTTGCTGAATTGGCTCCAGCGCCGCGATCGTCGTTTCCGTCAGCAGGGGCTTGAACTGTCCCCAACCCATGTCGGCACATTCCGCCGCCACTTCCTCGCGGGATTTGCCGGACAAAATTTGATAGAGACCCAACAGGTTGTGGCATTCGGGGCGATCGGGGTTATTAAACTCCAAACCGCGCTGGGGGTCAGTTTTGCAGCGCTTAATTTTCTTGGCGATCGTGTCGGGGCTGTCCAACAGCTCAATCCGGCTCATCTCCGTTGGATCCGACTTCGACATCTTCTTCGTCCCGTCCGTCAGGCTCATCACGCGGGCCCCTTCCTTGCGGATGGCGGGTTCAGGCACTTTCAGAATCGGCCGCTCCTCGCTGCCGTATTGATGATTCACCCGAATCGCCACATCGCGGGTTAACTCCAAGTGCTGCTTCTGGTCTTCGCCCACCGGCACCAAATCCGCGTCATAAAGCAAAATATCCGCCGCCATCAACACCGGATAGTCCAGCAGACCCACACTGACATTTTCGCCTTGCTTCAGGGCTTTTTCCTTAAACTGAATCATCCGCTCCAGCCAATTCAGGGGCGTGACGCAATTCAGCAACCAAGCCAATTCGCTGTGGGCGCTCACGTGGGATTGGATGAAGATTGTGGAGCAACTGAGGTCAATTCCACAGGCCAAGTAGAGGGCGGCAATCTTGAAGCTGTCTGCGGCCAACACCGCCGGATTGTGGGGAACGGTGATGGCGTGCAAATCCACCACACAGAAGAAATTGTCGTACTGGTGCTGATCGACGACCCAATTACGGATTGCGCCCAAGTAGTTGCCGAGGTGGATGCTGCCGGTGGGTTGTACGCCGGAGAGAACTCGTTTTTTGCTGGTTTGGCTCATGGGTTGCAAAGGGGGCCGATCGGGTGGAGCAGTTTTCTAGGTTGGGCGGCGCAGAGGGAAACGATCGATGGCTCTTGTTCGTCTAGCAATTCCAACGGGGGAACTGCTGGCGTTTTTTGCCACCGCTTAGGAATCCTAGCGCGGCAGTTCGCCGGATTCAATCTGGATGACGATCGGGTTGGATAGCGATCTGGGTGCAGGCTGGGGCAATAACTTGGCTACAATCCGAGAAATTTTGCCTGAACTGTTGAGCTTGATTAGTGAAGAGGGCGATCGCGATGGGGCGGGTTATGGTCTGGGGATGGCGTTTGAGCGGCGGGGCGATCGGAGTCTTGTTGGGCGTGGGGTTAGGAACAATGGGGGCGATCGCCCAGCCAGCGGCCCCCAGTGGCTCTTCGGGCAGCAGCCCCAAGCCCTCTTTTTTTGAAGAGTCCCGGCGGCCGGCCCGCACAGGCTTTTCCGAAACCTTTGTGATTGATGCCCTGGATGGGATGGCGGATCCTCTGGGTGGGCGCGGTGCAACCGGTAGCGGCACACCCAGCACCGTGAGCGAGGGAGCCAATCGCCCCCGCAGCAACACCCCCAGCGCCACGCCGACTAATCCCAGCTCTCCAGTACCGCCCGGGCTGCCTCCTGGGTTCGATCGCACCACCGTGATTATCATTCGGCCAACCGTCAATAATCAGCGCTAGGGCGACAACCGCGCCTTACCCAACCGATTGGTTTCATACCAGTTGGCCAAGGCCGGCATCCAATCTTTGAAATGCACCATCAACAAGTCGCACAGCTTTTGAATTTCCAACTGTGCGTCAGCTTTGGCCCGCAAATCGAGAATGTGCATGAGCGATCGGGCATTGCAACTCATCACAAAATGCTGGCGCACATCGAAGGGAATCAACCCGCGAGCGTGCTCTTCGGACAGGCCTTCCTCAATCCGTTGCTTATAGCGCTTGCAAGCTTCTAAGCACCAATCCAAATCCGCTTGCCGTTGCTCAGGCGAATAAAAATACTTTTTCCCTTGGCGATCGGCGTAGTAACCAACCGGCCGCAGGTAGAAAATTTCCTCAAGCGATCGAGTGCCATTCAAAACATCCAAAATTCGCATTCCCGAATATCGGAAGGAATTGTGAACCACGAGTCCGTTAGCCACAAAGTTATGCCAATCTCCACTCACCTCCAAGTCATAGGTCATCTGGACTCCCAAGTATTCCACCGCAATCACCCGCACAGGATGAGCTTTCAACTTCCGACTGGGTGGCTTGGGTTTTTCTAGCCAGCAGCTTGAATCAGCCATGACTAACCCTTGCTGGTGAAAACGTTCAGCAAAGGCTTTTTCTTGATGATTGTGGTGAATTGTTTGATGACAGTCGCAACAGAGTGTCACTAAATTATCAAATTCATAGGCCAGACCAGGGTTCGCAAAAACTGGCACTAAATGGTGGGCATGGAGTTCCCCGCCGCGTACACCACAGTTTTGGCAAGTGTAATCAAATTTTTGATGTACTTGGGGGGCGATTTGTCTTGTCCAAGCTGCATTCATCGTGCGTTCCGAAGAAACCCCGCCGCGCCAAAAATTAGATTCCGAACCCCGGCGAGTGAATTGACAGCTCAGGGCGCGTCGAGCTTGACGGGAATCGTCTGATAAATGCAGGCTATAGCCCCCTCGATTTTTGTTCCAGGGTGTTGCCTGGCCAGCGGGGCGTTTGTTGAGAGTTAACCCGTAGTGATACACCCATTTTTTAATTGCAGAGACGGAACAACCCGCCAGGACAGCCATTTCATCCGCATAGGATCCGGCTGAAATCTGGTCTTTCAACCACTGAACATCCCTATGTACGGGACAATCCTGATTCTTAAATTTGGGTTGTTCACCTGCGCGTCGTCCAGGGTGGCTTTTGGGCAAGGTCAAACCATAGCGCTCTGACCAAATGCGAATGGTTTTAGAGCTGCAACGGGCCAGACGAGCGATTTCCGGTGCGGTTTTCCCCTGCTGAATTTGATACGTTAACCAGGCTTGGTTTTGGTAAGTGGGTATTTCCGCAGAAACAGCAATCCCGTTGCACATGACAAAGCGATCGCGCTCAATCCGTAGAACCTCACCTTGTTCGTCCACGACTAGCCCAACAGCTTCTGCCATTGTTTTCCAGCCCTGATCTGTGAACAAACGATGGTTCGTGGTGCAGTCCAATGTCTTTCCATTTTCGAGTGTCACTCGATAAACGGGTTGCAGACCACTGCACATCACGTCTTGAATATGACCCGTTTCAAAAAAGCCGGTTTCTTCATTGAGCACCCGCAATCGCATTTTTTGCAGGCGTTTTCGACAACTTCGTCGATAGGTTCCTGGTGGTTCACCATGGCGACCTCGAATTTGGCGCTCTCGGATAGACCGTTCGCCATTTGTCCAGAGGTCATGAAGTTCAGCGATCGTTCTTTTGTGTTTTTGACTAGTTTCACCTTCACAGTTAACAAAGGTGATTTCTGTGCTGCCTGCTAGACATTGAACATCGAAGGAGATTCCTACTCGATGAGTTCGCAATTGCTGCATGGTTGAATGGGGGAAAAAGCCCACATTAAACACAATTTGCGGATGCTCGATCGGCCCAAAATGTCCCCGATTTCCTTGTAAGAGGTGCTTGATAATTAATTCACCCGCTCGGGCCTCGTCGGGGAATTGATCGCGCTCATCAACCACAAAGTTTTCTGAATAATCTTGGTGCATGGCTGCCCACACCAACTGCTGAGGATTGGGCATGGCGGAAAGCACTTCAACGCGAAACAAATCCATGACGTTCGAGGGAAAGCGACAATGAGGGGCAGGAAAAGGGAGATGGATAACCGGCAAACTGGGTGCGAATTAGACTCGGGCAATCACGATCGACTCGGGTTGGTCTTGATATTTCCCCCGGCGAGTTTCATAGCTGACTTCGCAAGGATCCCCTTCCATAAAGAGCAATTGCACAATGCCTTCATTGGCATAGATCCGGCAATCGGCGCTCGATGCGTTGGAAATTTCCAGGGTCAAATGGCCGCGCCAGCCCGCCTCCGCTGGGGTCAAGTTGGCAATCAGTCCGACACGGGCGTAGGTGCTTTTGCCGATGCAAAGGACGGTGATGGTGTCGGGAATTTGCAAATGCTCTAGGGCGACTCCGAGGCCGTAGGAGTGGGCCGGCAGGATGAAAAATTCACCGTTCTCATCGCGGTGTAGCTCGGCGGGATCCAGGTTGGCGGGGTTGAAGTTTTTGGGATCAACGACTGTGCCAGGAATGTGGCGAAAAATTTTGAATTCCTTGGGCGACAGGCGGATGTCATAGCCAAAACTGCTGCACCCATAGGAGATGACGGGATGCTGCTCGATGCGCCGTACAAGTTTTGGCTCGAAGGGGGAAATCATCCCTTGGCGGGCCATCTCGGTAATCCAGGCATCGTTCTTGAGCATGATCGTCAGCGAGTGAGGTAGGGCAGCAAGCCACCTTAGCATAAAGCAGCCTTGGGCTTGCTACCCCTGGCTGTGATGGCTTTCGGGGGCGGCGCAATCTAGGGCGCAGTCCCGATCGAGCAGACCAGCCCACACAAGCCAGAGTTAACGATCAAGAACGACGACTGCGACGCACTTCGGTGATTTGGTCAGCCGCATCCAACAGCGATTGGGGTACGTCGGGCCCAGTCAAAATCACGTCCAGGTGTTGCGGGCAGCGATCGAGCAAATCCAGCACTTCCTTGCAGTCGATCGCCCCCAGCCGAATTGCCAAGCTTAATTCATCCAACACGATTAGCTCGTATTGTCCCGATTGCACCCGATCGACCACCTGTTGCCAAAGATCACGAATGGCGGCGATTTCTTCCGGCGTGGGCTGGGTTTCATCCAAATTGCGCGAGAGGTCACAACGCAGCCAATCCAGCCGTTGCACCAAGGAGATCGGATGGTCGCTGCCCTGACGAATACCGCCCTTGAGGAATTGGGCCACTAACACCGACTGTCCCTGGCCGGCCACGCGCAGGGCCTGGGCCATTACATCTGTCAGAAACGTTCGCCGGGGCGCGGTAAACACCTGCACCAAACCATGAGCGAGGGAGTTGGACGATCGCGATAGGGTGGAAACCTCAAGTTGCGAGACCATAGCTGATGGGACACCCACAATATCTAGCGTGAAACAGAAAACCTTTTTCAGTCAAACACTAGATATGCGACCCGTCAATGTTGAAGCAAATCAAAATTTTTGCTGTTCAGCAGGCTACGAATTGCCGTGACGAGCAGCCTAGCCGATCGCGATGTCGTCCAAAATCAGCTTGTCTGCTTGGCTGCCGAAGGTGACCGATCGGGCAATGCCACTGAAGTTCACCACGAAGGGATCGCGGGTCAGGGCATAGGCTCCCACGGGTAAGTTGCTGTCGGCGGTCAGGGGCAGATCGATGATGGCCAAAATGTTTCCGGTGCCGTTGGGCCCATCGTAGAGCGTCACTTCGTGGAGGCCATCCCCATCGGGATCCCGGCGCGGATCAAGGGCAAAGGGGGCCGCATAACGGAAACTAAGTCGATCGCGAAACCCGTTGGCCACGGTCATCACAATCGATCGCCCTTCTCCGTAGGTCATCACTTGGGCGGCAGTTCCGGCATTCAGCAGCGGATCGGTGAAGTTGCCGCTGCCACCCGCGTTGTAATCCAAAATTCCTAGGGCATTGCTGGAAAATTGAACGCCCGTAATCGGATCCGTGCCGATCGGCTGGAGATCGCGCACTTGCCCAAAGTTGACCTGGGCCGTGAATCGATCGTTATCGGCAATCTCCAACACGGCTGTATTTTGCCGCCCCAGCAAGGCCCCGCCCGTCGGGTTGACCAGGGCCAAATTCACCACTTCGGTGGTTTCCAACAGGGCATCATCCCCGATCGAGAATTGAATGGTTTTGGGCGTGGTGTCCCCGTCGGCAAAGCTCACCAGCGTACTGGCAGGAATGCCAAAATCAGCACCGGGAACCGCCGTGCCGCTGGTGGTGGAAATGAGGGCGGTGACGGGGCCGCTGCTGCCGTTGCTGCGGGTGACCGTCACCGAGGCGATCGCCTGGCCTTCCACCACGCTAAAAACCGGCTGGCTGAAGGATAAAGTTCCGGCGGGGCCGTCGTTGTCGATGATTTCCAAGCGGGCGGCGGGGCGTTCTCCGGTGCTGGCTCCGTTGGTCAGGTTCACCAGCCGCAAAATGGCGCTGCGGGTTCCGTCCTCCACAAAGTTGTCAATCAGCGGAACCCGGACAAATTGGGTGGTGCTGTCTCCGTCGGCAAACCGCACCACGGTGGGTTCCGGTGCGCCCAGGTCGCGGAAGACGATCGCGCTGTCATTGACAATATCGATCGTGGCGGTAATTTCGCCGTTGGTGCCTCCCGTGCGCGTGATGGCGATCAGGGCGGAACCATCGCTTTCTTCAACGCTGTAGACGGAGCCGCTGAAATCTAATCGTCCCGGCGAAGCCGCTGAAGGCTGGTCATTGTCCTCAATCAAGAGGGTCGCCTGCGTGCGATCGCCCAGTTTGCTGCCCCCGGTTGGATCCGTCAAGGTGAGGCGCAGGGTTTCCGTTCCCTCCACCAGTAGGTCATCCACCAACGGCAACACCACCGAGACCGATCGCTCATCGGCCCCAAACTCCGCCACGATCGGCCCATCCAAGCGCAAATCTTGGCCCAAGATCGCCGTGCCATTGCTCACACCCACCGTGACCGTTTTGGTGGTGATTGGCGATTTCAGAAAGGGAAAACTGCGCTCAATGCGAATACTGGTGAACGGTGTGCCATCTTCCCGAATCTGAAAAGTGCTGTCGCTAAATTGCAGCACCTCCGCTTCCACGAATCGATCGCGCCCCAAGTCTGCCAACCGCACATTGGCCACCCGGGCCAGCAGATTGGTCGTGCCCTTCAGAAAAATCAGCACTTCGCCGGGGCTGTCGGTGGTGCTGGTGGCGATGGTGTCATTGGCGCGATCGCTAACCCGCACAATCTCCAAATCCTCGAACCGCAGCCCCGGAGCCAGCCCAATTCGATCGCTCGTTGGATCAAAATCCTCAATCCGTTGCAGGGCCGTTGCTGTGCCGGTTCCAGCCTCAATCACAAAAATATCGCTGCCCGCCCCACCTCGCAGGCGATTGTCCCCCTCGTTGCCGCCCAGAATGTCGGCTCCAGCACCGCCGATCAGGGTGTCGTTGCCCAGGCCGCCGTAGAGGATGTCATCGCCACTGGTTCCGGTTAGGGAATCATTGCCCCCCTGCCCCAAAACCGCCTGGGCTTCCGTCAAATTCAGCCGATCATCCCCATCGGTCAGCACTAGCAACGCCATACCCAAACCTCTTTCAACGTTCCCTATAAATCGCTTGACGACCAATCCCCGATCGCGTTCCCCAAGGGCAACCTGAACCAAATCAACGGTTCCCGTACCGTTTGACGTTTGGCCCACAGGCAACCTGAGCCGGGCCAACGGTTCCCGTGCCGTTTTGCGCTAGGATCGAACACTTGCAATGCCCCTTGCACGGCCCACGTCCGAAGGAGAAATCAAATGGCTCGGTTGTACTACGACAACGACGCAAACCTAGACCTGCTGAACGGCAAAACCGTCGCGATCGTCGGCTATGGCTCCCAAGGCCATGCCCACGCCCTTAACCTCAAAGATAGCGGCGTAAACGTCATTGTCGGCCTTTACGAAGGCAGCAAATCCACCGCCAAAGCGCGGGAAGCCGGTCTAGAAGTCGTGTCCGTGGCCGAAGCCGCCAAGCGTGCCGACTTCATCATGATTCTGCTGCCCGATGAAGTGCAAAAGACCGTTTACAGCAACGAAATTCTGCCGAACCTGAGCGCGGGCAAATTGTTGGCCTTCGCCCACGGCTTCAACATTCACTTTGGCCAAGTGGTTCCCCCCGCCGATGTGGACGTGGTGATGGTGGCTCCTAAGGGCCCCGGCCATCTGGTGCGCCGCACCTATGAGCAAGGCCAAGGCGTGCCTGCTCTGTTTGCGGTTTATCAAGACGCAACCGGCAAGGCCCGTGACCTGGCCATGGCCTACGCCAAGGGCATCGGCGGCACGCGCGGCGGCATCTTGGAAACCACCTTCCGCGAAGAAACGGAAACCGACCTGTTTGGTGAGCAAGCGGTGCTTTGCGGTGGCTTGAGCGCCCTGATCAAGGCAGGTTTTGAAACCCTGGTGGAAGCGGGTTATCAGCCCGAGTTGGCTTACTTCGAGTGCTTGCACGAAGTGAAACTGATTGTGGACTTGGTGGTGGAAGGCGGTTTGGCCAAGATGCGCGACAGCATCTCCAACACGGCGGAATACGGTGATTACGTGACGGGCCCCCGCATCATCACTGACGAAACCAAGGATGAAATGCGTCGGGTGCTGAAGGATATCCAAGACGGAACCTTCGCCCGCAATTTCGTGTTGGAAAATCAGTCCGGTAAGGCTGGCTTCACGGCCATGCGTCGTCGGGAAGCAGAACACCCGATCGAGGAAGTCGGCAAGGATCTGCGGGCCATGTTTAGCTGGATGCAGAAATAGGATTCCCAGGAAATTTCTAGGCAACTTCTAGGAATTCCTGAGGAATTTCCTAGGGTGTCTTTAGCAAATTAATCATGCCTGAATCCAGGCTTATGAGTCTGGATGCGGCTTGAAAAGATAGCTTGCAAGGGAGTCGATCGGCTCCCTTTTTTGATCTGTATTTTTTCGATCTGTAATTTTTTTGGGGCTGTATTTTTGCAGATCTGATAACTGAATCAGGGGCGATCGACCATCTTCTTGAGATAGCGATCACCCCCGATCGAAGTCTATTCAGTTAACTCAGTTAACCAATGAATTGACCGAGCGGCGAAACCGGGCATTTTCCAACCCGGTTCCACTGCCCTATTCCGCCAGCGTCGGAGCCTGAGCCACCTTCTGGGCGATCGACCGTTGGAACAGACCCTGGGCAAAGAACTCAGGATTGGCCTTCGCGATCGTGTAAGACTCCCGCACCTGCGAGTTCACGGCCACCGTCTTCACGTCATAGACCTTCGTGGCCAGTTGCGGATACACCCCGATCGCCACGATCGGAATCAGGAACGCCATCGAAATGGCCACCTCACGCTTCCGGGCATCCCGGAACACGGCCTGATCCGGCAACACGCAATCGGTACCGAAACAAACTGCGCCTTCCACATCCTGGTTTTGCAGGCCCGCATTGCCCACCTCGCAAGCCAGATCCGCACTCGTGCCGTAAAACACCTGACGCAGCATCGACAGCAGATAAATCGGCGTGAGAATCACGCCCACCGCGGCCAAGAACACCGTCACCGTGCAGAACGTGGAGCTATAGATATCGCTGCTGGTGAACCCAACAAACACCGCCAGCTCACTGGCAAAACCACTCATCCCCGGCAGTGCCAAGGAAGCCAGTGCCCCCGCCGTGAACAGCGCAAACACCTTCGGCATCAGTTGACCCATGCCGCGCATTTGATCCATCGCCAGGGTGTGGGTGCGGTCATAGGTCACACCCGCCAAGAAGAACAGCAGTGCTGCAATCAGACCATGGGACAGCATTTGCAGCATTGCGCCGCTGACTCCCAAGTCGGTGAACGAAGCGATGCCCAGCAACACAAAGCCCATGTGCGACACGGACGAATAGGCCAAGCGGCGCTTCATATTCGTTTGGGCAAAGGAAGCAAAAGCACCATAAATGATGTTCACCACCCCCAGAATGGCCAGTACCGGTGCGAAGTAGATGTGGGCATCGGACAGCAATTCCAGATTCAGGCGAATCAACCCATAGCCGCCCATTTTCAACAGCACACCCGCCAGAATCATGGACACGGGCGCAGAAGCTTCCCCGTGGGCATCCGGCAACCAAGTGTGCATGGGGAAAATGGCTAGCTTGACCCCAAATGCAATCAACAAACCCGCATAGAGCAACAGTTCCAAGCCCAAGGAATAGTTCTTGAGGGCCAAGTCTGCGATGTCAAAGGTGACGGGGCCGTCGCCGGACAGGGCCAAGGCCAAACCAGCAACCAAGATAAAGATCGAAGCGGCAGCGGTGTAAATCAGAAACTTGGTGGCGGCGTAGCGGCGCTTTTGACCGCCCCAAATGGAAACCAGTAGATACACCGGAACCAGTTCCAATTCCCACTGAATGAAGAGCAGCAGCAGGTCTTGGGCCACAAACACCCCGATTTGGGCTGCATAGAGCACCAACATCAGGAAATAGAACAACCGGGGCTTGCGATCGACCTGCCAGGAGGCCCACATGGCCAACGTGGTGACGAATCCAGCCAACAGAACAAGGGGCATCGAGATGCCGTCAACGGAGACGGCCCAGCTAAAGCCGATTTGCGGCAGCCAGGGATATTTTTCAACCAGTTGGAAGCTGGAGTTGCTGGAGTCGTAGTGCGTCCAGAACGTATAGACCATCAATAGAAAGTCCAATACGCCGACGCTGAGTGCGAACCAGCGGACGGTTTTGCCGTTGCGATCGGGGAGGAGGGGAATCAGGAAGGCCGCGATCAGCGGAAACAGAATGATCGCGGTCAGCCAGGGAAAATGATCCGCCATGATGGTGGTGAGCAAGAATACTTACTGCCTTATGGATGTTGCTATTCTACTGACTTCGTAAAGCGTTATTCATAAATCTTTTTTGCTGTAAGTAAAGAATTAAAAATGGGAATTTTGGGCAATTTTTGCCAGAAATCCTGCTATGGAGCCATTTGGGTGTTCAAGATTGCTGACGAGATCATGATCAAGAATGTCAGTGATTGGTCATGAATTGATAAAGAAATCTAAACTTTCAGTTCAGCAGACCTGAAGACTGGCGCGATCGCGTTACATTTAGCAATTTTTTGATCGCCGGCCGCTGTCTTCAGGGAGGCGATTCTGTTCGCGGCGATCGCGCTTTGGGCCTCGATCGCCACCAGCCATCAAAAAGCCATTAAAAACAAGCCATAAAAAAGGGGAGCGATCGCCCCCCCATCATGCTCATGCCAGTGATTTCAGTAATTTCACTGCTTGCGGCTGAATGCCGATCGCCTAGCGCTTGTTCCAGAACCAACGGAGGAACAGCTTTTCGCCCTCAATCCAAACCACAATCAGGGCGCTGAAGCCAAGACAAACCAGCAGCTCCGTGAAATCCAACGCCGAAGTGCCAAAGAAAGATTGCAGCGGCGGCAGGTAAACCAACGCCAGTTGCAACAGCGTGGTGAGCGTCACCGACCAGAGCACATAGGGATTGGAGAACATATTCATTTCCACAATCAGCTTTGTATCCGATCGCACGGCCAAAGCGTGGCCCATCTGGGCAATGCAAAGGCTCGTGAAGACCATGGTTTTCCAGCTTTCGGGGTGGTCAGTGCCTTGGGCATAGTTATAGGACCAAACCATGAGAACGATGGTGACCACCGCAAACACAATCCCGATCCGCACCATGTAGGCCCCCAATCCACGCGCGAAGATGCCTTCGTGGGGGGCATGGGGTGGCCGCTGCATCACGTCCGGGGAGGCGGGTTCCATTGCCAGAGCCAAGGCCGGCAACCCATCGGTGACCAAGTTCATCCACAGAATTTGCAGGGGCGTGAGGGGCACCAAATCGCCACCCACCTGGGAAATGGGGATGATCAGAGGAGCGCTGGCGATCGTCAGCACTTCACCGATGTTGGAGCCGAGGATGTATTTCACGAAGCGGCGGATGTTGTCATAAACAACGCGGCCTTCTTCGGTGGCGGCAACGATCGTGGCGAAGTTGTCATCCAGCAGCACCATGTCACTGGCTTCTTTGCTGGCATCGGTACCGGTGATGCCCATGGCGATGCCGATGTTGGCCTGTTTGAGGGCGGGCGCGTCGTTCACGCCGTCGCCGGTCATGGCGGCGATTTTGCCTTGGTGTTGCAGGGCTTTCACAATCCGCAGCTTGTGTTCTGGGGAAACGCGGGCATAGACAGAAACGCGGCCCACGGCTTCTTCCAGTTCCCCTTGGGTCATCCTTTCCAGTTCCGTGCCGGTCAAGACCCGATCGCCCTCGGCGGAAATGCCCAACTCTTGGGCGATCGCTTTGGCGGTCAGTTGGTGGTCACCGGTAATCATCATTGGGCGAATGCCAGCCATGCGACAGCGGGCCACGGCTTCATTCACTTCCGGGCGCGGCGCGTCCATCATGCCCACCAATCCGAGCCAAATTAGGTTCTGTTCGGGGTCGGTGGCGGAGCCGTTCGGTTCCGGTGAATGATTGTTGGCTTCGGGGGGCAGTTGATCCAAGGGTTTGTAGGCCAAGCCCAAGACCCGTAGCCCTTTGCTGGCCAGTTGGTTATTGCGCTCCAAAATGTCGGCTCGATCGGCTGAGGTCAGGGGACGGGCCTCAACACCGCTTTGGACGCGATCGCACCGTTCCAGCACCAATTCTGGCGATCCCTTGCTGGCCATCAAAACCTTGGCGGGGCCGGTGATGGCTGTCAACGACAGGGGCCCGGCCTGATCGGTGCGCACAAACACGCTCATCCGTTTGCGATCGGACGAAAACGGAATTTCAGCGGCACGGGGATAGCGCTTCGTCCACTCTTCTTGGCTCAGGTTGCCTTTGCCGGCCAGGGCCAACAGCCCTCCTTCGGTGGGGTCACCAATGATCATCCAAGGCGACTTGCCCCGATCGGTTACGGTTTTGTCGCACTGCAAAATGGCATCGTTACAGAGCACGCAGGCCGACAGCAGCAAGTATACGTCCGGCGCTTCCTGGGCCAAGGTTTCGGCGGCGATCGGCTCACCCACTGGGCCCGTCGCATCCACCGGTTGTAGAGAGCCGAAGGGTTCGTACCCTTGGCCCGTGACCCGCACGGAGCGATCGCACAGTTCTAGGGCCTGCACAATCATCTTGTTTTGGGTCAGCGTCCCGGTTTTGTCGGAACAAATGGTGGTGACCGAGCCAAGGGTTTCCACGGCCGGTAGCTTGCGAATCAGGGCATGGCGGCGCACCATCCGCTGCGTTCCCAAGGCCAACGTCACGGTAATTACGGCGGGCAATCCTTCCGGAACCACGGCCACCGCCATACTGAGGGACACTTCCAACAGCTTGCGGAAGTTTTCCCAGCCCAGGGCAAAGGTTCCACCCACCACCACCAGCACCACCAACACCATGGAGCCAGTGACCAGGGCCTTGCCCAACTGCTCCATCCGTTGTTGCAGGGGGGTTTCTTCCGCTTCCACGGACTGGATCATGGTGGCAATTTTGCCCAGTTCCGTCCGCATTCCGGTTTCCGTGACCAGCACCTTGCCGCGGCCCTGAATCACTTCCGTGCCTTGAAACACCAGGTTGAGGCGATCGCCCAGGGATGTTTCCGGATCCAGGGTCAAATTCACCTGCTTATCCACCGCATGGGCTTCCCCGGTCAAGGCGGCTTCTTGAATTTGCAGATTGGCCAGTTCCAAAATTCGGCCATCGGCGGCCACCTGGTTTCCGGCTTCAATCAACATCACATCGCCGGGAACCAGTTCCTTGGCATCCACTTCCAAGATTTGCTGATCTCGCTGCACCCGAACTCGGGGGGATGACAATTTTTTGAGGGCGGATAGGGCTTTTTCGGCCCGACTCTCCTGCAAATAGCCCAACGTGCCGTTCAAAATCACGATCACAAAGATGGCCAAGGCATCCTTGGGAAAGGGAAATTTGCCCTGTTGGAAGCCTTCCGCCAAGCTGAGGTTGGCCTGTTGGGTGCTTTGCCAACCTTCAAACAAATCCAGGCCGGCGGACACAAAGGCAACCCCGATCAGCATCAGCAACATGATGTCGCCAAACTGACCCAACAGAATTTCCCAAACGCTGCGGCCACCGCCGTCATCAAGTTCGTTGGGCCCGTATTGGGCCAGCCGATCGCGCACTTCGGCGGAACTGAGGCCGGTTTCGGGTCGGGCTTGCAACTGCTCGATCGCGGCTTGTGGATCCAGGGAATGCCAGGCCACGGGCTTGGCTGCCGCCGCGTTGGGGGTGGCCGTGCGGGCAGGAGAGTCAATAGTCATAGATCTGGAGGGGGTGGGTGACCAAACCCGATCGCTCTAGTGGGATGGTGGGCGATCGCGGGGTTTGGGATCAGAAAATTTGCAAATGGGCTTTGGTCGCGTTGGTCGCTAAAAATTGCGATCCCCTAAGGCGAGATGAGTCAGCGGGATCGGCTGGCACTATTATATAGTGCTATCAGGATCGCAATCGATCTTGATTGAAGTCCGTCACTGGTTTGGCTGAGGTTGTGAAAATGGTCATCCTTTCGCCCGTGGCGGCTGCGAATGCATTTCCCGATCGCCCCCCGCTGAATCCCTTTATTCCGCCCTATTTGGTGGGCCGCGTGAGCGATCGGGAGCAGTTGTGTCAAATTCTGCAAGCGGATGGCGACGTGCTGTTGGCCGGAGTGCCGGGCATTGGTCGGCGCACCCTTTTGACCTATGCGGCCGCCAGCTTGGGGGCCCAAGTCATGGAAATTGATTGCTTGCGGGCCGTGAGTCCGGAGCGATTGGTGGACTGCTTGGCCACGGGTATTTTGCAAGCCTGCCGCCAAGAACGGGAGCGCCAAACCCTGCAACGCTGGGCCGAAACCATGGGGGCCACCATCCGCTGGGGTCATCGACCGGAACTGTGGTTGCCGCCCACAGCCGATCAGTGGGCGAGTTTTCAATCTTTGCTGGCCTTGCCCCAACAGTTAGCCGATGGGCTGAACTATCGGGTGGTGATGGTTTTGGCCAACTTACCCCACCTTAGGTCATGGGATCGTGACGGGCGCTGGGAGCAATATTTGCGGGCCGAAATTCAGCGGCAAACCCGAGTGAGCTATGCCCTGATTGCGACAACGGCCGATGAGTGGGTCACCGATCACAATTTGGCAATTTTGTTGCTGCCTCCCCTGTCGGCGGCGGAGTTGGAACCCTGGTTGCGGGAACGGAGCGATCGGCTGGGGTTGCATTGGACTCCGGAGGCGATTCGACGGTTTGCCCTGAATGCGGGGGGCCATTTTGGCGAGTCGATCGCCCTGGCCCGGCGGATTTGGCTCGATGTGTTGGCGGGGCAACGGGGCCGATCGACGGCGACCCCGGTGGCGATTACGGCGGAGCAGGTCGATCGCGCGGCGATCGGGTTAGTGGAGGACTTGTCGGCCACGTTTGAATCCTTGCTGTTGTTGCTGCCCGATTCCCAAGTGCGGCTGCTGGAAAGTTTGGCGTTGGATCCGACCGATCGCCCCCATGCGCGGGAATATGTCCAAAAACACCGCCTTTCGCGGGGGGGCGGCCTGCAAGGGGCCCTGGCCAGCTTGCAACAAAAGGGCTTGGTTTACGGGCCCGATTTGGGATATCGGGTGGCTTTGCCGCTCATGGCCCTTTGGTTGCGCCATCGATTGGGCTAAATCACGGCCCATGGTTCCGCAAAGCATTGGTGGAAATCATTAGGATCAATACAGTTCACAGGATCAATCAGTCCACTGCATCGAGTCTTTTCCTAAATCGTTGATTCACCCCACGCAAACCAATGGCAACTTGGGCATTTGATCGATTCGTCAGCACCCTGCGCTATTTTGGGGTGTTTCCCGTGATTGGTGATTTTGGTTGGGTACAAAAACTGATGGGGACACAGGCCAAGGTGGATTGGATGGAACCGTCTTTAGCCCAGACTGCGCGCCCGATCGCCCTGGTGTGGGGGGCCTGTGGGGATGTGGGCCGGCGGGTGGTGCGCTTGCTCCTGCAACGGAACTATCAGGTTTGGGCCTTGGGAGTCGATCGGGCCCGGCTCCCGGCCGATCCCCAACTCCATTGGCTGACCCTTGAGCAATGGGCTGAAGCGCCGATCGAACAGGCGGCGGCAATTTTGATTTTTGGAGCGGCGGCCCCCGAAGCCTGGGTCGATCGCGCGGCTCAATCGACCCGAGCGCCCCAACGATCGCCGCAAATGGTTTGTGATTTTCGGCAACCCAGCCCCGAACTGGCCCAAGTTTGGGGGGCGATCGACGATGTGGTGATGGGCGGAGTCAGCAGCAGCGATCTGCGTCTGTTTAATGGGTATGGCCTGTTTGCGGGCAATGTTTCCACCGACAATTCCGGGGGGTTCGCCTCCATTCGCACCCGCAATTTTCAGGAGCCGATTAATCTGTCGGCCTTTGAGGGGTTGGAATTGCGCATTAAGGGCGATGGCCAACGCTACAAGCTCATTTTGCGTGCGGAATCCCGCTGGGACGGCATTGGCTACTGCGCCTCTTTTGATACGGTCTACAACATTTGGCAAACGGTGCGCATTCCTTTCCGAACCTTGCGGCCGGTGTTTCGGGCCCGTACCTTGACCGATGCTCCCGGGTTTGATGCCGGAGCCTTGCGGGCCGTGCAGTTGATGTTGAGCAAGTTTGAATATGACGGGGATTTGAACCCCAAATTCAAGGCCGGTGGGTTTTCCCTGGCGATCGAAACCATCACCGCCTATGGCCAAGCAACGCCCTCGCGCTGGATCCTCTGCGGTGCTGCGCCGGAGTTTGTGGACTATTGGCAAGGGAGCGGCCTCAACGGCCAGGTCTTGGCAACGCCTGAGTCGATCGACCCGGCCCAAGCGGAGCAGCTCGCCCAAACTTGTCTTCAGGCTGTTGATTAACCCCTAAAATAGCCAACGTCCTCGTAGGCACTCCCGATCGACTACGATCGGGCCATGCTCACTTTTCCTAGCGCCATCCATGCAGCCCACCGACCCCAATCAATTCACCGAAAAAGCCTGGGAAGCGATCGTTAATTCCCAAGAAGTGGCCCGCCGGATGCGCCAGCAGAACCTGGAGGTGGAGCATGTGATCTTGGCTCTGCTGGAGATTAACGACACGGCGGCGGTGGTGTTGGAGCGATCCCAACTGGATCCGGCTCAGGTGGCGCGGCAGTTGGAAAATTTTGGCCAGCGGCAACCCCGGGGCGGCGCGGGTGACCAGCTCTATCTGGGGCGGGGGTTAGATGCCCTGCTCGATCGGGCGGATGTGGCTCGGGAATCCTGGGGCGATCGGGAAATTGGCATTGATCACCTGCTGTTGGCCTTTGCCGATGACGATCGGGTGGGGCGCAAAATTCTGCGATCGCTACGGGTCGATCCTCAAGATGTGGAGGCGGCCATTCGAGAAATTCGCAGCGCCATCAAGGCCCAGGAGCGATCGACCGAAGCCACTGGCCCCGCCCGCGACAGCGTGAGCAAAGAAGAAGATCCCCTGGAAGCCCTGGAGCGCTTTGGGCGTGACCTGACCGAACAAGCCCGGGCCGGCAAATTAGATCCGGTGATTGGACGCGATGAGGAAATTCGCCGTGTGATTCAGGTGCTCTCACGCCGCAGCAAAAATAACCCGGTGTTGATTGGGGAGCCGGGCGTGGGCAAAACCGCCGTGGTGGAAGGCCTGGCCCAACGGATTGTGAATGGGGATGTGCCGGAATCCCTCAAAAATCGGCGGTTAATTGTGCTGGATATGGGCAGCCTGATCGCCGGAGCCAAATTTCGGGGGGAATTTGAGGAGCGACTGCGATCGGTCTTGCGGGCCGTGACCCACTCGGGCGGCTCCGTGGTGCTGTTCATCGATGAGCTGCACACCATCATCGGCACGGGATCGGGCCAAAGCAGCGCCATGGACGCGGGCAGCCTGCTGAAACCTATGTTGGCGCGGGGGGAATTGCGGTGCATTGGAGCCACCACCCTCGATGAATATCGCACCCATGTGGAAAAGGATCCGGCCCTGGAGCGGCGATTCCAACAGGTTTTGGTGGAAGAACCGACGATCGACGTGACGGTTTCGATCCTGCGTGGCCTGAAGGAGCGCTACGAAGTTCACCATGGGGTGAAGATTTCCGATGCGGCTTTGGTGGCGGCCACCCAACTGTCTAATCGCTATATTCCCGATCGATTCTTACCCGATAAGGCGATCGATGTGGTGGACGAAGCGGCCGCCAAATTAAAAATGGAAATCACCTCCAAGCCGGTGGAGCTGGAGACGATCGAACGGCGGCTGCGGCAATTGGAAATGGAGCGGTTGTCCTTGCAGGGCGAAACAGCCTCGCGCGATCGACTGCTGCGCATTGAAGCTGAAATTAGCACCCTTCAGAGTCAACAAACGGAGCTGGATCAACAGTGGCGGGGTGAAAAAGAATTGCTCGATGAAATTGGCAATTTGAAAGAGCAAGAAAGCACCCTGCAAAAACAAGTTGAACAAGCGGAACGGGACTATGATCTCAATTTGGCAGCCCAGCTTAAGTATGGCGACCTAGAGCGTATTCAAGAGGAACGAGCCGCCAAGGAATCCCAATTGTTGGCCATCCAAACGCAAATGGCCGTGCCCATGTTGCGAGAGCAGGTCACGGAAGCGGATATTGCGGAAGTGGTGGCGAAATGGACCGGCATTCCGGTTAATCGGTTGATGGAATCGGAGCGCCAAAAACTGCTGCAATTGGAGCGCTATTTACACGATCGCGTGATTGGCCAACAGGAGGCGATCACCGCCGTGGCCGCCGCCATTCGCCGGGCCCGCGCTGGCATGAAAGACCCGGGCCGCCCGATCGGTTCCTTCCTGTTTTTGGGACCCACGGGAGTCGGCAAAACGGAATTGGCCCGCGCCTTGGCGGAGCTGCTTTTTGATAGCGAAGATGCCATGATTCGGATTGATATGTCCGAATATATGGAGAAGCAAAATGTGTTGCGGTTGGTAGGTGCGCCGCCGGGATATGTGGGCTATGAAGCGGGTGGCCAGCTCACCGATGCGGTGCGGCGGCATCCCTATTCCGTGATTTTGTTTGATGAAGTGGAAAAGGCGCACCCGGATATTTTTAATATCTTGCTGCAAGTGCTGGATGATGGGCGCTTAACGGATGGTCAAGGGCGTGTGGCGGATTTCCGGAACACCATTTTGATCATGACCAGTAATCTGGGCAGCGAGCATATTTTGAAATCTAGCCTGGAAGAGGAAGGCTATGACGAAATGCGTGATCGGGTGTTGAAGGCTTTGCGATCGCACTTCCGCCCCGAGTTTTTGAATCGGGTGGATGAAACGATTATTTTTGAAGCCCTCTCGAAGGGGAATTTGCGCCAAATCGTGTCCATTCAAATGAAGCGAATTGAGCGATTGTTGGCCGATCAAAAAATTGCGATCGCCCTGTCTGAATCAGCTAAAACCTACATTGCCGATGTGGGTTACGACCCGGTGTATGGGGCCCGCCCCCTGAAGCGAGCCATCCAAAAGGAATTGGAAAACCCGATCGCCGATCAAATTCTGGCCGGCGCATTCACCGAAGGCGACACGATCGAGGTGGAAGCGATCGAGGTGAATGGTCAAACCAACTTGGTGTTTCGACGGGCCAGCGATCGGCCCACGGCGCATCCCGACGAAGCGACCGATTCGGAGCCAAACCCACCGCAGCCGCCAACTCTCCCCGAGGTGCTCAATCCCCCGGCGATCGACCCGCTCGATCAAGAGCCGCTCGATCGAGATGAAGCGGGCGATCGGGATAACTTTGCCGTTACGGTAGCCGATCGGGACTTGGATGCCCTGGTGGATGTGGAAAAGGACGTGACCACCGACCCCCCGATCATTCCCACGGTGGTTGATTTGCCGGCCCTAGACTCCCTCGACGCAGAACAGCCGCCCCTGATTCCCACGAGCAAGATGTCTGAACCGGTTTTTTCCACCCGGTTCTATGACGAAGATGATGAGGTTTAGGGGTTGATGCAGTGGCTAGGTTGCCCCCGGTTGCGCCAAGCGCCCGCAGTTCTCGCACCCTAATTTTTCCTAATCTCTCCCAATTTCTTGTCATTTCTCGCCGATTTGGCCAACTGTTGCGATCGCACCAGGAGTTCTCAGCGTGCCCCAAGTCACCCTCTCAGCCCTAATCACCGGCTTGCGGACAGGAACCGCCCTCGCCAGTTTCCCTACGGATACGGTTCCGGCCCTGGCGGCTCGGCCCGATCGGGCCCCGGCGGTCTATGCCACCAAGCAGCGTGATTTCCAAAAGCCTCTGATTTTGATGGGGGCCCAGCCAGCGGATTTGTGGCCCTATGTGGACGATCGGGCTGGCGATCTGGGCCAATGGCAGGCAATCGCCCAAGACTATTGGCCAGGAGCCTTAACAATTGTGTTGCCTGCCCAGAGCGATCGCCTGCCGCCCATGAACGATATCTTGGGCCCCACACGCTCGATCGGGCTGCGAGTTCCCGCCTGTGAAGTAGCCAAGGCGATTTTGGCGCAAACGGGGCCGCTACTCACCACCAGTGTGAATCGATCGGGGCAGCCTCCCCTACGGATGATCGCAGACATTAACCGAGAATTTCCCGAACTGTTGACCCTCAGCCCCGATGAAGTGGCCGCCATGGGCGATTCGGAAGTGGGTTCCGGCGAACCATCCACCGTGGTGCGCTGGGGGCCGACGGGCTGGGAAGTATTGCGCCAAGGGGCCATCCAATTTCTTGGCTAAGATTCTGGATCGCATTAACTATCCATTGGGGCGAAACGATTCATGGGGGCGATCGATGAGCCATGTATTCGATGCGCAATTGATTACAGGTTAATTGGGACGCTCGATCGGTAAGCCAATCACAAATTCTGTCCCCTGACCAACCGTTGATTTCGCCTCCAAGCTGCCCCCATGGATATCCACCACAATTTGGCGGGCGATCGCCAATCCTAGCCCCGTTCCGCGACCCACTGCTTTAGTCGTAAACGCCTGGTCAAAAATCTTGCCGATAATTTCCTCAGGGATTCCCACCCCGTTATCAGCGATCGTGACTTGAACAGTTGCTTGGTCGGACGTGACGCGAATGGAAATTGCCTGAGCAGCGGCGGTTAATGCTGCAAAACTATGCCCTTGACTGGCCTCATCCAACGCATCGATCGCATTGGCTAACAAATTCATAAACACCTGGTTCAGTTGCCCCGGAAAGCAATAAATTTCGGGCACTGGATCGTAATTGGTGGCCACATGAATCGCTGGTCGGTGATCGTTGCCCTTCAGACGATGGCGCAAGATTAAAACTGTGCTGTCAATGCCTTCACGCACATCAAACAATTGCTTGCTTTCCGTATCCGCTCGGGAGAAGGTTCTCAAACTCTTGCTGATGGCACGGATTCGATCGCCACTTTCCTTCATGGCCCGAATCAGTTGCATGGCATCATCGCGCACATAGTCCAAATCCACTGCTTCCAATTCCGCTTGAATTTGGGCGCTGGGATTCGGCAACTCTTGAGCATAGAGATCTAGCAAGCCCAGGAGATCCTCAATATAGATTTGGGTTGCGTCAATGTTGCCAATAATGCAGCCGATCGGGTTATTAATTTCGTGGGCTACCCCTGCCACTAAACTTCCCAAAGCGGACATTTTTTCACTTTGAACTAGCTTTAATTGCGCTTGCTGTAAGTCCGTGAAAGACTGTTGTACCTGCTGATAAAGCTTGGCATTGTTGAGAGAAATGGCCGCTTGCGTGCAAAGGAAGTTGAGAATAATCACTCGATCATTGGTGAAAACTCCAGCAGTTAGCCGATTTTCCAAATACAAACAACCCAATAATTGCCCCTGATTCAGGATAGGCAAACAGAGGACGCTCTTCGGTTGGTGTTGATTTAAGTAACTTCCGATTACTGGTAAATCCGTAACCAAATCATCAATAACAATCAGTTCTTGGGTATTTTTTACATACCGAATGAGCTTGGCCGGCACTTGACTGTGATCGGTTAAAGGATCATTTCCCAGTTGGGTTGATTTCAGTGTGGCCGTAGCACGCACTTGCCAGCTTCCACGATCATCAGCCAACACCAAAACGCAGCGTTCTGCTCCGGAATTTTGCAAAATAATTTGCGTGAGTTGACCCAACAATTCTTCTAATTGAATAGTGCTAGAAAGGGCCTGTGACGCTCGCAAAATGCTAGCAAAGTCCAAGGTTTGATTAAGCCGAGCGCTGCTAGCACTTTTGCGCGTACTGCTGTGGATGGTCGGGTTAACCGAAGTAAGGGTCATCAACGTGTTGAGAAAGTCAACCGAGGTGGAACTCGCCTGAAGAATTGGTCGCAACAATTTGGGATAGCGAATTTCCAGATCTCGAATTTTGGCTTTGGCTCCCCAGCGGGCATAGCAATAGTAGGCTTCCTGGAGGTAAACGGCGGCAATTTTCTCCTTACCCCAACTCATATAAAACTTCGCAGCCAGTTCATTGGCCAGGGCCTCTTCCTGAAGATAGCCCATGCCTTTGGCGTTGGCGATCGCCCAATCATAGGACTCGATCGCCTCAGGATATTGATTGGTGAGGCGATCGGTTTCCGCCTTCACCAAAAAGTAAAGGTGCAAGAAGTTTTCGGGACAGTTATCGGCCCAAATTTTGAGCTGATCACGATAGCGAATAATAGTTGTCCAATCCCTAGCTTTTTGTTCTTCAGGGGTTTGCTCATATCGAGCCGCTAAGAGCAGTGCATAAACAAAACAGTGATGAACATAGGGCAATAGTCCTTGAGGAGCCACATTAATAATTTCTGATTCCGCCTGCTGACCGTAATAATAGGCCTCTTCCAGTTGATCAAAAATCAGAAGAACTTGAGTGCGCAGGATATTAAAAATGCAAATAACTTGCCAGTTTTTGTGGATCCGGCATTGCTCTAAGTAGGCTAGCTCTGACTGAATTTTGCCCCAGCCGATCGATAAATCCGTTGGGTCATACTCCGGGTCTAGGAGATTGGCAACCACCGACAGACCCCCTAACATCAGATCGATCGCCCACTGATTTTTATGCTTGCGACTAAAGTTTAAATATTCTGTAATTTCATCAAATAGTTGATCTAGGGGCAGGCTTTGATAAAACCGGCAATACATGTTGTGACCAAAAGCATAGGCCGCGTATTGCAAATTACTCGATTCCAGCCCCACTCGATAGGAAGATAGATAATCTTCCGTGGCGATTTTGAGGGGATCTGACCAATGGCGTAAGGAACTACCAATCATCAGATAAGCCACACTTTCAGCGGACTTATTATTAAAAGCCTGAATTAGCTGAAGGGTAATATCCAGTAATTGATCAGTGCCTTGATAGTTATTCAAGGCATAGCCCCGCAGCCCACCAAAAGCCGGGTAGATATAGCCAATTTCCGGTGTATTGCCATACTGCAAACAAAGATTCACTGCCTTGGCACAAATGACCGACCACAGCCGTTGATGGGAGCGATAGGTGGGCGGCCCCATGCTAATTAACAGCTTGATCGCCATTTTTTGCTCCGGCTCAGTCATGATCGGCAACTGAGTCAGCACCTCAAAGGAATTATGATTGGCCAATGTTTTTGCTTGGCCTAATTCCTGGGCTAGGGCCGCTTCCAAGTGATCAACAGGCAGATCAATATCTAGGAGGGCTAAGCCTTGACGGCCCGCTTGAATCGCTTCGGGATATTTGGCTTGCAAGGTATATTGCAAGATCGACATATTGTAAACATCGGCTTTTTCTAAGGAAGTTTTCGCCTTGCCCAAGGCTCTTTGAATCCAGATTTCTGCTGCTTCCAGGTTGCCATTCAAATATTCAACTTCTGCCCGTTCTTTATCGAGCCTAAAACTGAGGTCATAGTCCTTTTGGGCGATCGCCTCTGGTAACAACTCGATCGCCGTGCGAATATAGGTTAATGCGGCGGCATAGGCGGTGGCGGCTTTGGCCTTGCAACCGGCTAAGAAATTTAATTGGGCTAATTCTCGCTGTTGGTTGGGTGCTGCAATGAGCGCTTGACCCACGTTGAGGTGGTTAACAATTTCAAAGATCCGCTCTTCCCGATCGCGCTCTGAAAGTTGCTCCAACAGTAACCGACCCACACAAAGATGGGTTGCCTGTTTTTGGTCGTCATCAATCAAGGCATAGGCTGCCTGTTGAACACGATCGTGCAAAAAGCGATAAACAGCCCGATCGCTCACTGTGGTTTCTGTTTCCGTTGCCTCTGGGGTTTCTTGACCTAAATAGAATTTATAAACCTCGCTCTGGGGCAAAATTAATCCCTCTTGCAGCGCTTTCCAGAGGGCTGCGGCGGTCTCCGTTTCTGACTGTTCAGAAACAATGGCCAAGGTGCTCAAATCAAACTGGTTGCCAATACAAGCGGCTAGCTTCAAAACTCCTTGGGTAACCGTAGGCAACTTCTGAAGCTGCAAGGCCATAAATTCCACCACATTGTCCGTTAAAGACAGGGTGCTGATGGGTGCTAAATCGCATTCCCAAACGCCTTGCTCTCGGTCAAACAAAATATAGCCATCTTCTTTGAGAGCCTTCAAAAATTGGGCCGTAAAGAAAGGATTTCCTTGAGTGCGAAGATAAATTAGCTCCGTCAGCAGGCGCGATCGATCCAAGCCGCAATGCAAAGTTTCCGCCACCAACTGGTTAGTATCGCGAAACCCTAGGGGAGCAAGGGTGATTGTTTGCAGCGTGACCTCTGCTTTTTTCAGTTCCTCAATGGTCAGCATTAACGGATGGGCAGACGAGACTTCATTGTCTCGATAGGTTCCCAATAGCAAAAGATAGGGATGACCATCCATCAAAATCTTAATCAGTTGCAAAGAGGCCGAATCAGCCCACTGCAAATCATCCAAAAATAAAACCAGGGGATGGGTCGCTTGGGTAAAGATTTGGAGGAAATTCTGAAAGAGCAAATTAAATCGATTTTGCGCCGCCGCGCCGGATAACTCCGGAGCCGGTGGTTGCGAACCAATAATCCGCTCTAGCTCAGGAATCACGTCAATCAGTACCTGCCCGTTGGTTCCCAGGGCCGTCAAAATTTTCGTGCGCCATTGGGCAAGTTGTTGGTCAGATTCCGAGAGAAGCTGCCCCATCAAATCTCGAAACGCTTGAACAAAGGCCGAAAAAGGAATATTGCGATTAAATTGATCAAACTTTCCCTTAATGAAGTAGCCCCGTTGCCGCACGATCGGCTTATGGACTTCACTAACTACGGCAGTTTTGCCAATGCCGGAAAATCCCGCCACTAACATTAATTCCGAGGCTCCCTGGGCCACGCGATCGAACGCATCTAAAAGGGCTTGAACTTCTGTGTGGCGACCATAAAGTTTTTCGGGAATCAGGAATCGATCGTTTAAGTCCCGATCGCCCAAAGAAAAAACCGCCACCCGCCCTTGAAGGGCATATTGGTTGAGACAATGCTCCAGGTCATGCTTCAACCCCAAGGCACTTTGGTAGCGATCTTCCGCATTTTTGGCCATCAACTTGTTGACAATTGCCGCCACCATGCCAGGAACCTGAGGGTTCAACACATCCACCGCTGGCGGAATTTGCGTCATGTGGCAATGAATTAGCTCCAGCGGATCTTGACCCTTAAACGGTAATTCCCCCGTCAACATTTGATAGAGCGTGACTCCTAGGGCGTAAAAATCAGCTCGATAATCGATCGCCCGGTTCATGCGCCCCGTTTGTTCTGGAGCCAAATAGGCGAGGGTTCCCTCCAGGCTTTTAGGACTTTGGAGGGATTGCGTTTCCTTCGGCAGCAGAGAAGCAATTCCAAAGTCAATTAACTTGACTTGCTTGGATGTGGGGTCAATGAGAATATTGGTTGGTTTAATATCTTTATGAATAACTCGATATTGATGCAATTCATGGAGAATTTCAACCAAACGAACTGCAATTCCTAGAATTTCAACGAGAGTGACTGTATTGTCTTGAAGATATTGAGCAAGGGAAATTGCTCCAAAATCTTCCATCACCAACCCATATCCATTGCCGTAGGGAATGAGGCTAAGGGGGTGAACAATACCATCAATGGGTAAGTTTTTGGTGACCGTATATTGATTGCGAAACTGGACTAATTCTGCAAAACTTGGATATTCCTGAGACAGAACTTTAATGATGACCGACCGCTGGGTTGCCTTTTCCACTGCGCGATAGACCAGTGTTCTTGTGCCTTCATACATCAGCTCAAGAATCTGGTATGCCGGAAGATGGGCGATCGCTGGGTTGGTGGAACCGGGCGCACTCGTCATGGGTTCAGACTCAGGGGAAGTAGTGTTACGGGAATTTCATCAGAAGCCCGAAACTTGAGTTTAGGTCACTGTCCTAGTTACTGCTTTAGTATAAAGAAAAATTTTGATTTGCCATCCCTCACTCCTGACCAAACTGGCTTTTAAAATGAGGGTTGACTAAACCAATTCTCATTTAGCTTGATCAGATTTTTGCCATTTTGAGAGACCGAGACTGTAAACAAAAACCTTCATTGTCTCGTTTCAGATTTTGATCAAGAAAGTGAGATGACTGTCATTATTGAACGAAATGATTCTGAATGAATTTCAGATGCTTTCTCAGATAATTGTAATATTTCTTCAATATTTTCTAAAGATTTTGCCCTGACGAGATCAACAGATTAACCATGAATTGAGACCAGTCTGTAACTTTTTTGACATTGAAAATTTAAATTTTGAATCAATTTTCAGGGATTATGAGTTTCCGCCTCAGCAACCTGGCTAAAAAAGCTACATTGCGCCTGCGGAGATAGCACGAATTGGCTTGGCAAACGCAAGCTGCAACTGAGCGATCGACAATAGCTCACTAGTTAGCAAAATTCAGTGACTTACTGAAAGACCTGCTGAAACGATTTCGTGGCAGTTTGCACAAGGGACGCTGGATTTTTGATCCGATGACTGGATCTCATGGATCAATTTAATAAGTTAAGTTAATTAGTCAATTTGATTGAGTGATCGAGCGGCAATGGCCATGAACCCATGACCACCCCCGCAGGGTCTGAGGCTCGAAGGCGCTCAAAACCAGAGGAAGCGATCGGGGAGCGGGTTCCTGGCCCATGGCAACGTTACTTCCAACCGGCGCGATCGAGCAGTTTGAGCGCCACCTCGTTGTTGCGGCCAAAGGTGGTGGCGCTCACGGTGGATTCCTTGAAGGTTCCCAGCTTGGCCAACTCCGGATCTAAAGCCACGCCCTTCAGCACGGGATATTCATTGTTGCCCTGGGCAAAGAGTTCTTGGGCTTCGGGACTCAGCAGATATTCCATGAACTGAATCGCCCCTTCGGGGTTGTGGGCATTTTTCACCAAGCCCACGCCGCTGATGTTGATGTGGGTTCCCCGATCGCCCTGGTTTGGGAAACAGACTCCAATTCGTTGGAAGGCGGTGCGCTCTTCCGGTTTGGTGGACTTGGCCAAACGCACCAAATAGTAAGTGTTGGAAATGGCGATCGAACCAATGCCCGCTGCACAGGACATGATTTGTGCCGTGTCATTGCCTTCCGGTGGCCGCGCAAAATTCGCCACCATGCTGCGGGCCCATTGTTCCGTCTTGGCCTCGCCATGGACAGCAATCATTTCCCCCACCCAGGACAGGTTGTAGATGTTGCTGGAGGTGCGCACCAAAATTTGGCTGCGCCACCGGGCATCGGCCAGCGCTTCATAGGTGCTGAGTTCCGAGGGTTGCACCTTTTCCTTGTTGTACATAATCACGCGGGCCCGCTTCGACAGGGCAAACCACTGGCCTTCCGGGTGGCGCAAATTTTCTGGAACCGCGCTGTAAAGGCTGGGGGACTGGGTAGCAGTCACCGGTTGCAACAGGCCTTCTGCCGAAGCCCGCCATAATCGCCCCGCATCCACCGTTAACAGCAAGTCCGCTGCGCTATGGCTGCCCTCTGCTTGGATCCGCTCAATGAGCTTGTCGGCATCATCGGAGATATATTCGATTTTGATGCCGGTTTTGCGTTCAAATCCTTCATAAACAGCCTTGTCGCTGTCGTAGTGACGGCCGGAATAGAGCCGCAACACTTTTTGGCTGGATCCATTGCTGGAACTGCCGTTGGCGTTGTTGGAAGTGGATGAAGATGGGGTGCAACCCTGGGCGATCGCAACGGCGGCGGTGGCCATTGAGCTGGTCGCCAAAAAGGCGCGGCGGGTCAAACGTCTCATGGAAGCTGGCAATGTCGGGTTGATGAAAATCCGGTTCGGGGTGGTTGTCAGTCTGCGCAGGGAGATCGGCTGTTTTCGTGACCCCATTCCCGGGCCTGCCCCGAGGGCACTGAGCGCCTGGGATGGTGGGTCGATCGAGGATTGCTGATGACTGCTGGCGATCGCACCTCGGCCGGATAATCGGCGTTTTAATTGAAATATGAGCCTAGCATTATTGCAATTAATTCTCAGTCTAGCTTAACAAAAGATTGTCTGAAGCCAGGACTGGGTAATGGATGATCATGGAATTATGAAATGAATTACTAATCAGGCTGCGGAGCCGTTCTCATTTCTATTCATAACTTTTTTCAAAAAGCGATTAATGATGATCAACCATGGGCGATCGCGCCGGTTTTGGCTGAGGGGTTTGGGTGCTCTGGCCCTGGCTACGCAAATCGACGGCCGATCGCTGGCCAGGGCGGCAGATTCTCCCTTGTCGCCATTGCCAACGGCTAACCCGGTGCGGCCTCTGCTGCGGCCGCGATCGCTCCGGCCCGGCGACACGATCGCGATTGTGGCTCCGGCGGGGCGCGTTGCGGCAGCCGACCTACAGCAGGGCTGGCAGTGGTTGACTCAGCAAGGATTTCGGCTGGTTCCGGGGCGACATTTATTCGATCGAGATGGTTACTTGGCCGGGCGCGATCGGGACCGGGCGGCGGATTTAAACCGGGCCTTTGCCGATCCGCAAGTGGCAGCAATTATTTGTGCGCGCGGTGGGTGGGGCTGTGCGCGGATTTTGCCCTTGCTGGATTGGGAGTTGGCGCGATCACACCCCAAAATTCTCCTGGGCTTCAGCGACATCAGCGCCCTGTTGTTGGCCTATTACGAGCGATCGGGCTTGGTCACGTTCCATGGCCCCGTGATCGCTTCTCGCTGGAATGCGTTTTCCACAGCCGCTTGGCAACAGGTTTTGATGGCAGGGACAGCGGCCACCCTCCAAAATCCGCCCCAGCAAACCCACCGAGTGATTCACCCCGGCCAAGCCCAGGGCCCCTTGGTGGTGGCGAATCTGTCGGTGTTGGCGGCCATGGTGGGATCCACCTATCTTCCCCAGTGGGCGGGCAAAATTTTGGTGGTGGAAGAGGTGGGCGAGCCGGTCTATCGGGTCGATCGCCTGTTGTCGCAACTGAAGCTGGCGGGTTTGCTGGATCAGTTGGCGGGGTTCGTGTTTGCCCAATGCACGCGCTGCGAGAGTCCGGGCGATCGGGAGCCGGCCCTTTCCCTCAACCGCGTGCTGGATGATTGGATTCGCCCCTTGGGAATTCCCAGTTGGCAGGGGTTGGCCCTGGGCCATGTGCCCGACAAGCTCACCCTCCCGATCGGGATTCCGGTCGCGATCGATGCCGAGCGGGCCACGCTGCAATTACTGGAAGCCCCTGTGGAATTGCGGGAACCTCTCGCGGCAAATTTGACGGCCAATGGGTTGCGATCGATGGGTTGAACTGGTCTCGCCGCACGAACCAGACCGACTGACCAGCAGCCAGCATTCCCAGCCATGCCAGCCCACCGAGCGGGCTACTCATCCCGGGATCCAATCCGCAACGCGCTATCCTCATGGAAATTACGACGGTTGGAAACGGTTAATTCCGTTGCTCGCCATTTTAGCCCGCCCGTTTGCGGATCCAGGCTGGGTCGATCGGGATTCAGGATTAGCGGATTAATCACCGGCTCAATCACCGCCAACAACGGGGATCCATGGGTGTTAAGCCTACGTCCTTAAAGATGTTCTTGAATACGTGCTTGAAGGAGACGGTAGCCATTGGCCAGAACCCGATCCCCCACCAATGGTTTAATTCCCCTGCATCCCGGTAACTGCTGCCGTTGCCGCCGTTGTGGCCCCAGTGCTTGTTGTTGATTCTGCTTGCCTTGGCTTCGTTTGTCCGTTTTTCCCCACCTTTCCCTTGAAGAATCGACTGTCCTACTCAACCGTTCACTGGCTCAGCAGCCTACCGCGAGCCATTTTGCAGCGCCGCGCTCCCAAACGGGTTAACCAATGGGTGAAGTGGCTTGCGCCGGGTTTGTTGGTCAAGCGCTGGCTGTTGACCAGTGCGAGCGGGGCGGTATTGGTGTGGTTTGGGGCGGCCATTTGGACAAAGCAAACCCCGGTGTTTTACACCACTCAGTTCTTGCAAGAGTTTGTGGGGCGCTTGGCCACTCTAATTCCCAATAATGTTTCTGGGCCGCTGGTGTTGGCGGGGGGGTTGGGGTTGGTGTTGTGGGGACAAACACGCACCCTGGGAACGATCGCGGAAGTGCTGATGCCCGATGGGGATGAGGAGTTGATCGATCGCCTCTTGACCCATCGGCGGCTGAATCGGGGGCCGCGCATTGTGGCGATCGGGGGTGGCACGGGTCTCTCAACCCTGTTGCGAGGCCTCAAGCAATACAGCGCCAACATCACGGCCATTGTGACGGTGGCGGATGATGGCGGATCTTCAGGACGGCTGCGGCGCGATTTTGGGGTGCTGCCACCGGGAGATATTCGCAATTGCTTGGCGGCCCTATCGGCGGAAGAGCGGCTGATGACGGCTTTGTTTCAATATCGCTTCACCACCGGCAGCGGGCTGGCGGGCCACAGCTTTGGCAACTTGTTTTTGACGGCCATGAGCGACATCACGGGAGACTTGGAACAGGCGATCGATGCCAGTTCCCAAGTCCTGGCGGTGCAGGGGCGGGTGTTGCCGGCCACGCTGGAGGATGTGGTGCTCTGGGCTGAGCTAACCGATGGCCGTTACGTGGAGGGCGAGTCGAACATCAGCGAGGCCCATGGGCAAATTGCCCGCATTGGTTGCACGCCGTCTAATCCCCGGGCCGTGCCCCGGGCGATCGAGGCGATCGAGTCGGCGGACTACATCATCATTGGCCCCGGCAGCCTCTACACCAGCGTGATCCCCAATCTGTTGGTTCCAGAAATTACTGAGGCGATCGCCCGTTGTCCGGCTCCTCGAATCTATGTGTGCAACGTGATGAGCCAACCGGGAGAAACGGAGGGCTACACCGTTTCGGATCACATCCGGGCGATCGACCAGGCCTGTGGTCACAAATTGTTTGATGCGGTGTTGGTGCAAAAAAATCCCCCATCCCCCAAAACCCTCGATCGCTATGCCCGCGAACATAGCCACCCCATTCAGCTCGATCGGGAAGCGGTGGCGCGTCTGGGTCGCCGGATCGTGATTGCCAACGTCATTGACGAAGATCCCCACACGGGCCTGATTCGCCACCACTCGGGCAAGTTAGCCCGCGTGCTGCTCCGTTGGTTCGATCGCGCTGCTGCCCACAATCTCGAGAATTCTTAGGGCCAATCGCGCCGTTGCCCTGGGGCCAAAATCGCTGATGGGCTGGATCGGGTTGAGCGGCGCGAAGGAGTCGATCGCTTGAAACGGCTCGATCGGCTCCATATCCAATCAAAATTCATGCCCTTGAACCTACTGCACCTGTCGGCTGGGGACTGGCTGTTGCGGGGGTTGTTTTGTAATTTTGAACGTTTGATCCCAGTAATTTCACGTAGAATTTACATCACCCTATTGAGATCTAAAATCAATAATATTTTGTCTTTGTTCTGCCTTAGATCGATCTAGAATTCGCTAGAATGACGATCAAAACTGATTCATCGCCGCTTAATTATCTTTTCATAAATCAGATTGAGAATCATTATCTTTTTGATGGATGCGAAGGGATTTGGCTGTGGGCTGGTGACCCTGGAAGGGCAGTGATTTTGAGAAATTGCTGCCAGCTTTTGATGGTTAAAGGCTGGGGATGAATTCAGTTTGCAATGGACTCAGATTTTTCGTGTGAGGTTTGCATATGTCTCGGTTCCATTGGCGATCGCGCTTAACCCCGATCGCTGCCCTGGCCCTGTTGGCGGCGGCTCCCGCTGCACCGGCCTTAGCCCAATCCGTTAATTCCACTAGCCCTGACTTGGCCAATCCCGACTCGATCGGGGCCGTGGCCGACACCAGCGAGCTGATCAACGACCTCAACCAATACGGCCAAGAGGGACGCAACCGCCGCGCCAGCAGCGCCGATCAGGTCACCTCCGTCTCGCAACTGTCGGACGTGCAACCCACCGATTGGGCCTTCCAAGCCCTGCAATCGCTGGTTGAGCGCTACGGTTGCATTGCCGGTTATCCCGACGGAACCTACAAGGGCAACCGGGCCATGACCCGCTACGAGTTCGCGGCCGGTTTGAATGCTTGCCTCGATCGAATCCAAGAATTGCTCGTGACCAACGTGGCCGACTACGCCACCAAGGCCGATCTAGAAGTCCTGAAGAAATTGCAGGACATGTTCAAGACCGAGCTGGCCGCCCTGCGGGGTCGCGTAGACACCCTGGAAGGTCGGATCTCTTACCTGGAGAAAACCCAATTCTCCACCACCACCAAGTTGACCGGGAACGCCATCCTTGGTTTGCAAGGGGGAACCCTCACGGGCGATGACGACGACAGCAACGCCGAAAACGTCACCTTCAGCAATCGGGTGCGACTGGTGTTCAACACCAGCTTCACGGGCCAAGACACCCTGACCACCCGTTTGGAAACCAACAATGTTCAGAATCCGCTGAACGATGTGACGGGCTTGGGTTCCCTGAGCTACGGCGACGGCAACAGCAACCAAATCAGCCTGACCTATTTGGGCTATCGCTTCCCGATCGGGGAAAAAGTGGAAGCCCTGGTGGGAACTACCGGGTTGGATTTGGATGACATCCACGACACCCACAACCCCTTCCTCTATGGCGATGGTTCCGGGGCCCTGTCGCGATTTGGCGATCGGCCGCCCGTGTTGCGTCAACCGGCCGATGCTGGGGTGGGCTTTGTTTGGAGTCCCAGCGATCAATGGTCGATCGGGGCCGCCTACATGGCCGGCAACGCCGCCAGCCCCAGCGATGGCAGCGGTCTTTTTGGCGGTAGCTACAGCGCCAGCGCCAGCTTGAACTACAAGAGCAGTGACAGCCGCTTCAGCGCCGGCCTGTTCTTTGCCCACAGCTACTACTCCAACGACGATTACCAATACGCCGACGAAGACTTGGGCCTGTTGGGTCGCACCGGCACGCGCCGCACAATCAACCCCTTTGGCGACCATTCCGCGATCAGCAACAGTGTTGGCCTGCAAGCTAACTATCTGTTCTCGCCCAAGGTGGGCTTGAACGGTTGGGTTGGTTACACCAAGGCGGAAGATGCCCAAAGCGACGACAGCATCGACGTGCTGAACTGGGCTGTGGGTTTGGTCTTCCCCGACTTGGGCAAAGAAGGCAACCTGGGATCCTTGTTGGTGGGTCAGCCGCCGACGGTGATCAGTGCGGATGGCGTGGAAGAGGACGATGAAACGCCGATCCACGTGGAAGCGCTCTACCGCTGGGCCGTGAACGACTTCATTTCGATCACTCCGGGGGTGATTGCGGTGTTCAATGCGGACACGGGCAACGACAACAACACGGCCATCTTGGGCGTGGTGCGCACCGAGTTCAGTTTCTAGGTTCCTGGTGCTCCTGACCCAAAATCAGGGTTTGAACGATCAATTAGGGCGAATGGTTCGATCGTTAAACTTGAGCACAAAACTTGAGCACAAACCGGATGATGACCCAAATTACGGGAGAGAAGCGATTGAGGTGATTGGTGTTGTGGAAACTGCTGAAATCGGCTGAAGCCGGATCAATGGCGGTTGCTAAATATCCAGTGGCTCGATCGACTCACGACCCGTGATTTTGTCCAAATTCCCAATCATTCATGGAATCATCGTTGCCCAATTTTTGAATGATTTTTTCGTTCTTTTATCCTCACCTTTTTGACGAACTGCGATCGGGCGATCGCAGTTTTTTTGTTGAAAACCTCAGTCACAGTAATAAGGGGATTAAGCCCCTTGCTGTCTAACGATCTGGTAACAGCAACAGCTAGTAGGGTGGGCAGTGCCCACCTCATAATTGCTTTATGGCATCTGTAATATGACGTACCAATCGTTCTAGGTAAAGGCTGTAACTACAAATAATAATTATTGACTAAGGGATTCATCATTCCAACGACCAATCGCTACGATCGCCCGTTTTGGTAGAAGCTAGCCAGCTTGTTCGCGAGGGCCATTTTTTGGCTGGTGCAGTCCGTTTCGCGCATTCGGCGGCGCAGCAGTTCCGTGGCGCTATACATCAGGGCTTGAGCTTGGTCTGCATTACCCAGGGCCCGATACGTGTCGATCGCCCCTTGGGCCGCTTCTAAATACCAATCTGGATGGCGATCGGGCGTGAGGAAATTGAGGGCTTGCTCAAAACAGAGCCGCGCCTCTTGCAAGTAGGGGAAGGCATCGGAGTGGCGCTGGCCTTCATCCACATGGGCCCGACCCTTGTGATAGTGCAAAATGCCGCAACCGAGGGCATAGTCTGGGGCTTGACGATCGAGGGAGTCGATGCCCTGATTCCAGTTTTTGAGGGCGGCCGCATAGCCGTGGAGCCGCCAAAGGACACAGCCCCGATTTGCCCAAGATTTCCAGTGACTGTTTTGGGTGAGTGCCAAGGCGCGATCGAACGCGGTCACCGCCTCGCCTAATTGCCCCAGACTGTCCAAGGTGAGGCCACAGTTATTCCACACATCGGGATTATTCGGATCGCTGGCCAAAGACTGGTGAAAGGCTTCCAGGGCTTCCTGGTGGGCCTGTTGGCTATCGAGGGCAATGCCTAGGTTATTCCAAGCTTCGGCATATTGAGGATCCAGGTCGATCGCCCGTTGATAGGCCTCGCGGGCTTCCTGGGTGCGGCCCAAATCTTCGAGCAAGTTGCCACGATAGTTCCAGGCTTCCTTGCAATGGGGATCGATCGACAGGGTGCGTTCAAAGGACTCCAGGGCTTGGGCCCGTTGACCGAGCTTTTTCTGAAGCATTCCCCGGGCGAACCAGGCCGTGCTGGCGGTGGGTTGCAACTCCAAAGCCCGTTCATAGGCGGCGGCAGCCTCGCCCCAGCGGTCTAGGGTTTGCAGCAACCGTCCACAATCGAGCCAGGCATTGACAACGTTGGGATCAATGGCCAGGATGTGGCGATAGGCGGCGAGGGCTTCCTCGTGGCGCTCCATGGCAGCGAGGGCATGGCCATAGTTCCCCCAAAGATCCATTTGGTGCGGAATTCGTTGCAGGAGTGCCTCCAGTTCCGGGAGAGCTTCGGCATAGGCCTGGGCCCCCACAAGGGCGATCGCCCGGCCGTGGCGAGCAACGGTTAAGTCAGATTGGATATCGAGGGCCCGTTCAAAGGCTTCGATCGCCCCAGGATAATTGCTGGCTTCGAGCTGCTGAAGCCCCAGATCCAACCACTGCTGCAACAACCAGTCCGCAGAATGCTCGGGCATGACGGTTACTTCGCTAACCATCTCCTCTGGGGGCACTGGGGGCAACCAATCCGCTCCCCCAATTGCCCCGGGCGCAAGATGTGGCGGCCCAAATAGGGTCACCCCGGGCGACGATGCACCATTAAACGGATCGGAAAAGGATAGGGGTTCCACAGGCTGATCGACGAGCTAACGCGCGATAGGGATCCAAAAGACGGAATTCAGCGAGGTTAGGCGATCGAGCGGTTTCGGGTGACAAGGGGCGATCGGGGATCGTTAGGGTCAGTCAAGCACGCTCATGTTGACATCAGGAATACCAAGCTCAACCCATTCCGTCAATTCCCTAGCCGACAAATTGACCCAACTGTCAGCAGTTCCTGGGATTTAGCGAGCATTCTGGGCAGTAGGGTCTGTTTTGATCGACTTTGATCGACGGTTGGGGCTTTTTTGTGTTGTTGGGGCCGTTTTCAGGTTCTAGCGGCGGCGACGGGGGCGATCGCGGCGATCGTCCTCAAAGTTCTCGAAATCGCTGTTCTCAAAGTCATCTTCAAGATCATCAAACCGCCCGCGCCCCTCGGAGGCATCACGCCGATCATAACGGGCCAGGGCCCGATCGCGCGGATCCGGGCGGCGGGCTAAGCCGGTCTCCTGGCTTGGGGCCGGACGGCTGGGCCGACGCGATCGACGATTTGGCGGTGGGTCGCTCAGCTCCCGGCTCACCTCCTCAAAGGCTTCCCGTTGCAACAGGGGATAGTCACTGATCCAAACTTGGCGATCGGGGATATAAAAATCAGCCACTTGGGCCACTCGTCCCAAATCGGGGCGATCGGACAAAATCAGGGTTTGGGCTCGCATTCCCGGCTTAATACCCTTGTGTTCACGACGCAGCGGAGCTTGCAAACGGGTTTCAAATCCCGTCTCATCGCCCACTTCCAAGTTGAGGCAACGCTCCCGGTTTTCCACAATCACCAACTCGCCCTGGCGGTTCACCGTTTCCTCTTGACCCACCAGTTCTTCGGTCACATAAACATCCAGAATTTCACCTTCCCAAAAACCGCAATAGCCGAATTTGCGCACCTTGCCATTGCGGAGGCTGGCCCAATAGATGGGGGCCCAAAACCAATAGAGCGCTGCCGCAAAGCCCAGCACAAACCAAATGGGCCCCGTCGCATCGCCCGTGGCTAGGCTGCCCAACCAGGTCACCACCATGCCCACCACGGAAATGGCCAGGCGGCGAATGAAGTCCGCCGGCCGCCCCCAATAGAATTGGTATTGCGGATAGGTGGCGATCGAGGGAATCAGTCGATCGAAAGCGTCACGGGTCAGCGGAACCAGCATAGGTTGTTCGGAGGCGGTTCTGAGGAAGTTTCTGAGGAAGTCACTGAGGCGAGTGGACAAGGTTAAGCCATCGGAGGGCAACACCAGTCGCCCTCACAAGGGGCTGAAGCCCCTTGCTGCCTAGTGATCGGGTAACGGCAACGGCCATTGGCCTTGACCGATCGACATCAGGTTGTCGCGCTGCTACAGCAGTTTTTCAAGACCATAAACCAAGCACTTCAGGTCAATCAGCTTCCGAATTGTCAGCAACACACCGGGCATATAACAGGCCCGATCGCTCGTGTCGTGGCGCAGCGTGTAGATTTGGCCCGGCGCACCAAAGATCACCTCCTGGTGAGCAATGAGACCCGGCAAGCGAATGCTGTGAACATTGATATTGTCGCCGGCCAAGCTGCCCCGCGCACCGGGAATCAATTCCTTTTCCTCCACTTGTGCCGGATTGAAGGTTTTGCCCAATCCAGACATTAGTTGCACCGTTTGCAGGGCCGTGCCGCTGGGTGCGTCGGCCTTTTGGTTGTGGTGCAGCTCAATGATTTCCACATGATCGAAATATTGGGAGGCTTGAACCGCAGCCTGCTGAAGCAACACCATCCCGATCGAGAAGTTGGGAATGATAGCGCAACCGGTGCTGGCCTTGTCGGCAAATTCCGCCAACTCGCGCACCTGTTGCTCACTCAGCCCCGTTGTGCCGATCGCGGGTCGAATGCCATAGGCGATCGCCGATCGCGCATTTTCATAGACCGAACTGGGGTGCGTGAAATCCACCATCACGCCTAACTGTCGCTCTTGGGCCGCCATGGCCAAAGTCGCCTCTAGCTGATCCAAAATCGGCACTTCCAAGGGGCCGCAACCGACCACTTCGCCCACATCCTGGCCCACTAGCTCCGGCGCGCGATCGACCGCCCCAATGAGGGTCATATCGGGCGCAGCCGCCACCGCCTTCACCACCTCACGGCCCATCTTGCCAGCCGCACCAACCACCACTACTGGAATTGGGGAATTTTGAGTCATGCCCATTCACCGCCGCGTTAAAGACAAACAGAATCAGTCAACCAAATCAAACCAACCAAGACCAACAACCTAAAACAAATGGGCAACCTAAAACAAACTCCTGCCATAAACCAACCCCTGAAATTTGTCAGCCCCCGAAAATCAGCCAGCAAGGACCGGCAAGCCACCCCGAACCCGCCCAAAACTGCTACCCAGACCAGGGCCAATGTTCACGCTTCGCTCACAGTCGATCGAGTATTTTCAAAGCACCGTATTAATTGCTACCTGGCTGACTTTGGGGTCTGAAGATGCTGTGGAGCGCTCTTTGCGTTGCAATTTGGTCATATTAGACCCGAAAATATCTATTCTTCGCAAGAATAGCGACTAGGGGCAAGCATAATCAGCCAAACCATAACCGTGATTATGCGGAAAATGATCCAAGAATGCTTCCTCGCCAGAAGCTGGGTCAGCGATAAGATATTGGTAGTTTGCCGTGATGCGGCTTCGTTTGCGCCTCAGCTTTTGAGGAGAGCCTTGTGACTTTCTCGATCGACCCGTCTGCCGAGAGTTTGCCCGACGGTGCAGAGAGACCCGTTCTGCGTCCTGATTGGTCGGTGGCCCGCTCCAGTCTGTTGATCGTGGACGATCGAACGGACGATCGCACTCTTTTGCATCGACTTCTAGCGCATGAGGGCTATCACATCCTGCTGGCGGATAATGCCCATCAGGCTTGGCAGCAACTGAAGCACCATACCTTTGACCTCATCCTGTTGGATGTGTATCTGCCCGATCGCAGTGGCTTTGCCCTTTGCGAGGAGCTGAAAGCCAACCCAAAAACTGCCGATATTCCGATTATTTTTACTGGCAGCTCTGATGGCGGCTCCAATGGCAGCTTAGATAAAATTCAAGCCTTCAAGGTGGGTGGCGTTGACTATTTAATCAAGCCCTTTGCCCTTGAAGAAGTTTTGGTTCGAGTCAATACACACCTGAAAATTCAGCGAGCTGCCAAGCTGGTTGCCGAACAAAACCAGCGGCTAATCGCGGAAGTGGCGGAACATGAAAAAACCGCCGCCATTCTGCAAGAACAAAAGCAATATTTACGCATTATTTTAGACAACATTCCTCAGCAAATTTTTTGGAAAAACGCTGACTTGGTTTTCTTGGGCTGCAATCGAAGTTGGGCAGAAGCATCCGGTTTAGGGGATCCCGAAAGTGTGATTGGCAAAACCGATCAGGACTTAATTGAAGATCCAGCCATTGCCGAACAATTTCGGGCCCAAGATCGCCGCGTGATTGAAACTAATCAACCCATTTCCCATCAACTATTACGCAAATATCGTCACGCTGAAGGGGGGCAGCCCATCTGGCTAGATTGCTACCGCGTACCGATTCACGACGAAGCGGGGCAAGTGATTGGGGTTTTAGGGGTTTTGGATGACATCACTGATCGCAAGTTGGCGGCCGATGCCCTGCAACAGGCGGAGGAAAACTATCGCAGTATTTTTGAAAATGCCCTAGAAGGGATCTTTCAAGCCACTTGGGAAGGGCGATTTATGAGTGTGAATCCGACCTTGGCCCGCATTTGTGGCTATGAATCTCCTCAGGAAATGATGGAATTAATCACCAATGTGGGTCAGCAGCTTTACGTGCGATCGCACCGGCGCGAAGAGTTTTTGGCCTACATGGCTCAATACGGAGAAGTATCCAATTTTGAGTCGGAAGTTTACCGGAAAGATGGCCGGCGAATTTGGATTTCTGAAACCGTTCGCAGTGTTTATGACGCTGGGGGCAAGTTTCTTTACTTTGAAGGCATGGTGCAAGAGATTACCGAACGTCGCAAAACAGAGCTGGAATTGCGACAACAACGGCAACAATCGGAGCAATTATTGCTGAATATTTTGCCCCAGAAAATTGCCCAGCGCCTGAAAATGCAACAGACGGCCATGGCCGATCGCTTCGAGTCGGCAACGGTGCTGTTTGCGGACATTGTGGGGTTTACGGAATGGGCTTCCCAAATTCAAGCGGCAGAGTTGGTGTCCTGTTTGAATGACATTTTTTCGGAGTTCGATCGCATTGCTGAACGCTATGGGGTTGAAAAAATCAAGACGATCGGGGATGCCTACATGGCCGTGGGGGGCGTGCCTTCGGCGCATCCTAACCATGCCATCAACACGGCGCGGATGGCGTTAGAAATGCAGCAGGCGATCGGGCAGTTTCAACGCAAAAATGGGCAAACCTTTCAGTTGCGAATTGGGCTGAATACGGGCCCCTTGGTGGCGGGGGTCATTGGCATTCGCAAGTTTATCTATGATCTCTGGGGCGACACGGTGAATATTGCTAGCCGGATGGAGTCCCAGGGGGAAGCGGCCAAAATTCAGGTGACGGCTTCCACGGCGGCCCTGTTGGGCGATCAATTTGTTCTAGAGCCGCGTGGCCCCTGGCAAGTGCGAGGACGCGGGGAAATGCTCACCTATTGGCTGGTGGGCGAGCGACCGCCAGCGCCGGATCCCGATTTTGCCCAACGAGCTGGTGAAAGCACTGGTGACCCAAGAATCAGTAGTCTGTATGCTCTGAACAATTTGAGTGATTTGAATAATTTGAGTACCTCGAATCCGGGTCATGCTGACCCCGATCGCTCGGATGAGGGCGATGGTCATACCGGTGATCAGCAAACTGGGGACAGTCCACGCGGGAATTCTGATTCAGAGGATGATCCCAAGGATTTGAATTCGATCGATCATAATGGGCAGACCCCTACCCATCCGGCCCGTTCTGGGGCTGGCCATGCCGTCGATCGCGCCACCGATGCCCATTCCTAAGACCGCTCCCAGTCCTTCCTCAACCGAATCCCCCTACGACTGGATGGCCCAGTCCCTCCAGACGATTCACCGGGCCCATTGGCATCGATCGCCCCAGATCCTGAGCGGTCGGCCGGGGGCCGTGGTGGAGCGCGACGGCCGCACCCTGATTAACTTCGCCAGTAATGACTACTTGGGGTTGGCGGGCGATGACCGGTTAATGGCCGCCGCGATCGAGGCGATTCAAACCAATGGAACCGGCAGCACTGGCTCACGGCTGATTACTGGCCAGCGAGCGTTGCACCGAGAGTTAGAACAGGCGATCGCCCAACTAAAACAGACCGAAGACGCGATCGTCTTCAGTTCCGGGTATTTAGCCAATCTGGGCACGATCGCCGCCTTGGTGGGCCCGCGAGATTTGATTTTGAACGATGCCTATAACCATTCCAGCCTGCTAGCCGGAGCCAAACTCAGTGGAGCCACGGTGGTGGACTATCGGCATGGCGACTTGCAGGATTTGGGCGATCGGCTCCAAAGCCACCGCTCCCACTATCGCCGCTGCCTGATCCTCACGGACACGGTGTTTAGTATGGATGGGGACTTGGCTCCCCTGCCGGAAATTCTGGACTTGGCGGAGGCCTTTTCCGCCATGGTGTTGGTGGATGAGGCCCACGGGACGGGGGTTTTCGGGGCCACGGGGGCCGGCTGCGTGGAGGCCCTGGGGTGCAGCGGGCGATCGCTGATTCAGATGGGAACCCTCAGCAAGGCCCTGGGCAGCTTGGGGGGCTATGTGGCCGGCTCGGCCACCCTCGTCGATTTTTTGCGCAACCGCGCCGCCAGTTGGATTTACACCACGGGCCTGTCACCCGCTGACACGGCCGCCGCCCTGGCTGCCATTCGGGTTGTGAACCAAGAACCCGATCGACGGGCCGCCCTTTGGCACAACACCCGATCGCTCCGTCAAGCCCTTCAGGATTGGTTAGCCACCCAGCCCACCGAACTCACCCAGGGCGATCGCGCCTATCGCCTACTGCCCAGCGAATCGCCTATTCTCTGTTTGCAAGTGCCCAACCCAGCCACCGTCAGCCAATTGGGGCGATCGCTCACGGAAGCCGGCCTGTGGGTCGGAGCCATTCGACCGCCCACCGTGCCCACCAGCCGCCTGCGCCTGACCCTGATGGCCACCCACCAGCCCGAACATTTAGCTCAACTCATGGCCGCCCTGCGATCGGCCATTCCCCCAGGAGCCTAAGGGGGAAATGGCTCCCCGCTGCAACCTTAGGAAGGCAAATTTCTAGGGCTGTTAGTGACCTTTCCAGGCATTTTTCAAGGTCAATCAATCCCAAGCCCAAATTCATAACAAGCGTACCCTGGCAACTCCTAGAACCCGTTTGTGCTAAAATCTTGGAATGTTTTGAAGTTATAGGGCTTTAGGCAAATTTAACCTGCCTAAGATGTCCAATCTGGAGCGGAGTGAGCATGACCAGCAACTATGGGGCAGATCAAATTCAGGTTCTTGAAGGGCTTGAACCTGTCCGCAAGCGACCGGGAATGTACATCGGCTCCACTGGGCCGCGCGGTCTCCATCATCTAGTTTACGAGGTGGTGGACAACTCGATCGATGAAGCCCTTGCTGGTTATTGCACCCACATTGAAGTGGATCTGAATGCCAACGGCTCCGTCACCGTCACCGACGACGGCCGCGGCATCCCCGTGGACATTCACCCCCAAACCGGCAAATCCGCCCTCGAAACCGTGATGACCGTGCTGCACGCGGGCGGCAAATTCGGCGGCGGTGGCTACAAAGTATCCGGCGGTCTCCATGGCGTGGGCGTGTCCGTGGTGAATGCCCTCTCGGAAGAAGTGATTGTTGAAGTCAAGCGCCTGAGCCAACGGCACGTTCAACGCTACAGCCGAGGCATCCCCCAAGGGCCCCTGACCAGCGAACCCAGCGACGATTCCCAAACGGGCACGCGGGTCACCTTTTTGCCCGATCGCGAAATTTTCATCACCGGCACAGAATTTGACTACGCCACCCTCGCCAGTCGGCTGCGGGAGCTGGCCTATCTGAATGCGGGCGTGAAAATCACCTTCAGCGATCACCGGCTGGAGCTGTTGCGCACCGAGCAACCCAAGGTTGAAACCTACTGCTATGAAGGCGGCATTCGGGAATATGTAGCCTATATCAACCGCGATCGCCTGCCCCTCCACGAGGAAATTCTCTACGTGCAAGGGGAGCGCGACGGGGTGCATGTGGAAGTGGCCATGCAATGGTCGATCGATGCCTACACGGACAACCTATTCGGGTTTGCCAACAACATTCGTACCGTGGATGGCGGAACCCACCTGGAAGGGTTGAAGGCCGTTTTGACCCGCACCATGAACGCGATCGCCCGCAAGCGCAACAAACTCAAAGATGGCGATGCCAACCTGGGCGGCGAACATATTCGGGAAGGCTTGACGGCGATTATTTCCGTGAAAGTGCCCGATCCAGAATTTGAAGGACAAACCAAAACCAAACTCGGCAACCCCGAGGTACGCGGCATTGTGGATTCCCTGGTGGGGGAAGTCTTCACGGAATATTTGGAGTTCCGGCCCGGCGTGGCGGACTCCATTTTGGAAAAGGCGATTCAGGCTTTTAATGCGGCCGAAGCGGCCCGCCGGGCCCGGGAATTGGTGCGCCGCAAATCGGTGTTGGAATCGTCGCCCTTGCCGGGTAAATTAGCCGATTGCAGCTCGAAGGATCCGTCCGAATCAGAAATTTTTATTGTGGAAGGAGACTCGGCAGGCGGTTCCGCCAAGCAAGGAAGAAACCGTCGATTCCAAGCCATTTTGCCCCTGCGTGGGAAGATCCTAAACATCGAAAAAACCGACGATGCCAAGATCTATAAAAACACCGAAATTCAGTCGCTAATTTCTGCCCTGGGACTAGGCATCAAAGGCGAGGAATTTGATGTTTCTCAACTGCGCTATCACCGGGTGGTGTTAATGACCGATGCGGACGTGGACGGGGCCCACATTCGCACCCTGCTGCTCACCTTTTTCTATCGCTATCAACGGGAATTGGTGGAGCAAGGTCACATCTATATTGCCTGCCCGCCCCTATACAAAGTAGAGCGCGGCCGGAATCATCAATATTGCTACAGCGATCGGGAATTGCAGCAGATTTTGGCGGGCTTCCCGGCCAATGCCAACTACAACATTCAGCGGTTCAAAGGTTTGGGTGAAATGATGCCCGATCAGCTTTGGGACACCACCATGAACCCGGAAACCCGCACCATGAAACGGGTGGAAATTGATGATGCGGCCGAGGCCGATCGCATTTTCACAATCTTGATGGGCGATCGGGTGGCTCCCCGCCGGGAATTTATCGAAACCTACGGGGCCAAGCTGAACCTCACCGATCTGGACATTTAGCCTGGGTCTTCAGGATTCATGAGGTAAGGATAGTGCCCATGGTTCCATCTCTATCCATTGTTGATTTGGTCTAAAAGCCAGATCATAATCTATCCTGATAGGGAGCTCGTTACCTGGGCCAGTCCTTTATGTCCTCTGTGGATTTACAAGCCGTTATTGCTGGAACTCAAGCAAGCCGAGTTGAGGCATTGCGGCAAATTCTTGGCTACCCACTGAAGCAGCGTGACCCAGGCGGCTCCCGATTCTGGTTTTTGCGTCCTGGTGCGGATGAAGGCGAAGCAGAAGAGACCTGCCCGATCGCCGTTGGCTTCTATGCTGAACTGAGCGAACAGACAGATGCTGGGATCAAGAAGTTCTTAACGGCAGAGGAGCAGCAGCGCGAGATCTACGGGCACTATACCGGGCGCATTATTCCGAATCAGCCTGTGATGTACCTGCTGTTGCCGGAATCTCCCCTTTCCCAGCTTGAGAGAAGGGCTGGGGGTGAGGGCGGGCGAGTGGCAATGATTCTCCCCACGGATGGAAAGCTACGGCAACGGCAGATTCAGACTTTTTCTTGGTCAGATCAGGATTTACAGGCACGGTTGAATCGACTCAGACAAGACACGCTGGCTCGAACGAACCGGGTGAAGGATACGGCTTTGTCTGTCATCCCGCTTGTGGAGTGGGTGTTTTACAAGCCGATCACCACTGCAAAGGAACTGGCTCAGAAGTTGGCTGAGGTGTCCCGCCGGATCGAGCGGGTGATTCCTGATGTCTACAGAGCGGAGCCAAACGATGGTTATTTAAAAGGGTTGCTGCGGAGTTTTCAGAAGGAGTTGCTGCCAACCCTGAAGCTAGAGCCTGAAAACGAGAAGGACTACAGCTTTGCGGATATTTATGCCCAGACGATCGCCTATGGGCTATTTACCGCCAGGGTGTTCAGCTACACGATTGACGAGCGGCGGAGACGAGACGAGGTAGATCCAGCCCGCAAGGAAACTGACTTTAACCGAGAAGATGCTTGGGAACTGCTGCCAGAGACGAACCCGTTTTTGCGTCGGTTGTTTCGGGATGTGTCAAAGGCGGTGGGTGAATATGACAGGGAAGCGGCTACTGCCCTACGGTCAGAAAAATCAGATGAATCACCTGTGATTGCCGATGAGTTGATTGATGCAATTTCCGAGGTGGTTAGTATTCTGCGGGCGGCGAAGATGGATGCCATCTTGGAGGATTTCCGAGCCAAGATGAACCGCGAGGACATCGTGATTCGGTTCTATGAAGACTTTTTGGCTGCGTATAAGCCCAAGATGCGGGAGAGGCGAGGGGTTTACTATACGCCAGAGCCAGTGGTGTCTTACATGGTGCGCTCTGTCGATATTTTGCTGAAGGAAAAGTTCAACAAGCCGTTGGGTTTGGCGGATCCAGAGGTGATGATTCTTGATCCAGCTTGTGGGACTGGAACCTTTTTGCTGTGGATTTTCCAACTCATCCACCAACGGTTTCAGGAGAATCCTGATGCTTTGACTGAGGGGCTAGAGGATCGATCGTGGTCAGGCTATGTGAAAGATCGGTTGTTGCCCCGAGTTTTTGGGTTTGAGTTGCTGATGGCTCCCTATGCGATCGCCCATCTCAAATTAGGATTATTTTTGGAGGAAGCAGGCTATGAGTTCAACAGCGGTAAGCGGCTGGGAGTTTATTTGACAAATACCTTGGATGAAGCGTTACAAAAATCAGAATCTTTGTTTGAAGAATTTATTGCGGAAGAATCGGATCAGGCAGCAGAAATTAAGCGATATAAACCTGTGATGGTGGTGGTAGGTAATCCCCCCTATTCAGTCAACTCTGCCAATAAAAGTGAATGGGTGACAACGCTAGTTCGTGATGCGTATTATCCTAAAGATGAAATGAAAGAGCAAAATCCTAAAATGTTACTTGATGATTACGTGAAATTTATCCGGTTTGGACAGTGGCGGATCGACCAAACAAAGCAGGGGATTCTGTCATTTATTACTAATCATGGCTATTTAGACAATCCCACCTTTCGGGGAATGCGCCGCAGCCTAGAGAAAAGCTTTGAGCAAATTTATGTGATGGATTTACACGGTAATACAAAGAAAAAAGAGGTGTCACCAGATGGATCTAAAGATCAAAATGTATTTGATATTCAACAGGGCGTTTCAGTTTGTTTATTCTTAAAGACACAGGAAGCAGAAGAATAACCACGATGAATTATCTACGAGCACAGTTGATTCAAAAAATCCAAGAAACTCCAGATGATTTACTCCAAGAGTTCTTGGATTTCCTAATGTTTATTAACCATAGGAAAACGCGCTTTTCTCGCAAGATTGATTCTTCCTATCCCCTACGAGGCTTGCCAGTGGAATATATTAATCCCACTGATCCTGTTGCCACTGACGATTGGGATATTTTGTCATGATTATTTTAGACACGCATATTTGGATATGGTGGGTACATGGAGATCCAAAACTTAGCCAATCAGCCAATCAAATTATTCAATCCCATGAATCTACCGGTTTGGGTATTAGTGTAATTTCCTGTTGGGAAGTGGCAAAACTGGTTGAATATCAACGACTCAAGCTACCCTGTGGGGTGTTGGACTGGCTGAATCAAGCCCTGGCTTATCCCGGCATAATATTATTAGAACTAACTCCTGAAATTGTGGTTACTTCAACTCAGTTAACTGGGTTTCATCGCGATCCTGCTGACCAAATGATTGTGGCAACCGCGCAGGTCTATAACTGTCCCTTGGTCACAGTAGATCTGAAAATCATTGGTTATCCAGCAATTCAAACCTTGTCTTGAACCATGACGCAAATCTACCACGCCCATCTCTACGGCACTCGTGACAGTAAGTATGACTGGTTGCAAAACCATGATGTGCTGTCAACGAATTGGCAAGAACTGAAACCCCAAGCACCGTTTTATTTATTGGTTCCTCAAAATACGGACTTGCTGGGTGAGTATGAGCAGGGCTGGAAGATTACGGATGTCATGCCTGTAAATTCAGTGGGTTTGTACACGGCAAGAGATCACTTAGCTATTCAATGGAGTGAGAAGGAGTTAGAGAAAATATTGGCTGAATTTATTTCTCTACCGATAGAAGAAGCACGAGATCAGTTTCATCTAGGTAAAGATTCACGTGATTGGCACGTGAACCTTGCTCAGAAAGACATTCAAAAAACAGGTTTAGAACAGTCAAACTTCAAGGAGATATCATATCGACCTTTTGATAAGCGTTTTACTTTTTATACTGGCAACTCCCGTGGTTTAATCTGCATGCCACGATCAGAAGTAATGAGACACCTGTTGTATTTTAATAATCCGGCTTTATGCTTTATTCGCAGAAGCCGAGAAAATATTTTTTCTAATTTCTGGGTGGCCAACCAATTAATAGATAAAACAATCTTATCTTCTGCTGATAATGCTAATTGCGCTCCCCTCTATCTCTATCCCGATCGCACTGAAATCACTCAAGACCGTCGCGTCAACTTTTCCCCTGAATTTCTCAAAGACCTCACAGCTAAACTCGATACCACCCCCGCCCCCGAAGCCATCTTTTACTACATATACGCCGTTTTTCACTCTCCCACCTATCGCCACCGCTACGCCGAATTTCTGAAAATCGATTTCCCCCGTGTCCCCCTCACCCGCAACCTTAATCTTTTCCAGAAACTCGCGGCCTACGGTGAAGAGTTGGTATCCCTGCACCTGATGCAGTCGCCCAAACTTGATGCATTTGTCACTGAATTTGAGGGTAATCTCAACCCTGTTGTTGATGCCGGACATCCCAAGTATGTAAAGGGAAAAGTTGTGATTAACAAAAAAGGTGATGGCTTTACGGCCGTACCTGAAGAAGTCTGGAGTTTTTATGTAGGTGGCTACCAAGTCTGTCAAAAATGGCTCAAAGACCGCAAAGGTCGCACTCTCAGCCCAGAAGACATTACCCATTACCAGCGCATCATCGTAGCCCTGCAAGAAACTATCCAGTTGATGCAGAAAATTGACGAAGCCATCCCTGCTTTTCCCCTTGAGTAACCCCAACAGAGAGGATTCATACAATGCCCAGAGCCGCCATTATTCAGCCCGATCAGTCCTACACCTTTGCCGACTACTTCAAACTCAACTTTGCCCCGCAAGACATTCTGACGTACTTCAACGTTTCCCTCCAACGCCGCTCCTTAAACCTGCCTCGCTATTCCGGTAGCCTCGATCGCCTCACCGATCTCAAAACTCGCATTGAAGAAAGCCTGCCCCGCCTCAGCCTCACCAGCGAAATGGCACGCCGCGAATTTTTGATCGCCCCAGTGCTAACAGACGTGTTGCACTACACCCAAGCCACCCTCAATGTTGAGTATCCCGTTGCCGTCAGCAATCAACTCAAAGGCTCTCTCGATTATCTGCTGCAAAATGGTCAAGCCTTTTTGGTGATCGAAGCCAAAAACGAAGACTTGGAACGAGGCTTCGTGCAACTGGCGATCGAACTGATTGCACTGGATCAATGGATCGAGTCAGAGCAGACCGTCCTGCAAGGGGCAATTTCAACCGGAAATATTTGGCAGTTTGGGCAATTTGATCGCCAAACTCGTGGAGTGACCCAAGACCTGAATCTCTACCGTGTTCCTGCCGATTTGGAAGACCTGCTGCGAATTCTTGTCAGAATTCTTGAACCCTAACCTCTATGCTTGAAGCCGTCATCCAAGATCAGATCCGCCAACAACGCCCCTATTACCTACTTCAAGGCAATTCGGTTAAAGGAGTTGGTGGTCAATACTGGCTGGTTTTTCGGCATCGAGACGCTGAACAACATTTGGCGAGCGGGGGAAACTTCCTAAAAAACATCGTTTCCTTACTAGGTTTTAAAGATAAAGCAGTTTCCCATAAGGTAATTCGGATTGATCCCAGTGCCGCCAAAGTTTACACCTACAATCCCCGCACCCCTGGCGATCTCCCTTCTCCTGCACTGCTCCGCACAGGCAATCTCAAAATTATTGAGCAGTTCTTTGTTCTAGAGCGAACCACCAAAGAACCCGCGCTGCTCAGTGGCAGTTTCCGAGAAATCAAAGGTATCAAGCGCCGCTACAACCTACCTATCCAACTTGATACCTACAACAAGGTAACGGCTCAAATGCTGGAACGGAGCAGTATTTATCGCCGCTCCACTGCTTATTTTGATAGTGGCGTTCTCAAACTCTACGAAGAACCCCTGCAAACCATTGTCCAGACCGAAGGGCAAATCCGGCTGCTCATGGATTGGCAAGGGTTCACTAAACGCGCTGACGTGGCAGAACTGGAAAGGCTGCACAATTCTGACTACCGCGCCCAATTCATCCAGCGCACATTGCGGGAATTTCTTGAAGGACTTGAAGAGAGTGCGTTCAATGGCACTCAAATCATGGCGGAGCTGGTGCGGCTTGGTTTCTTGGAAATCAAGCTAATCAAGATGAGCCAGGACAGATCGCTCTACCACAAAAAGACAGGCATTTATAGCGATCGCCTCAATAACCACATCCTGCACGAAGGCTCCGACAACTTCACCCTTGCTGCCCACTCACGCAACGCTGAAAGTGTTACCTTCCTCTGGTCATGGGGTTCGCAAGAAGATCAAGAAACGATTGAGCAAAGCATCCAGGAATTTGATAGCGAGTGGCATCGGCAAGACCTTGCCTGCAACCTAACTCAAGAATTTCTCCAGCAGGTGTTGCAAGAGTGCGATCGCCGGAGCCAGCAACGGCAACCTCGAATCGAGCAAATTACTCCTGACGAACTTCCTCCCGGCGAGACAACCGAAGTCAAAATTACAGGCGACAACCTGGATCAAGTTGATACGATTACCATCCCCGATAACCCACTGGTTGAAGTCAACATCACCGCACAGACCCCAGAGGAAATCGCAGCGAATGTCACCGTATCGCCCGATCACCCACCCCAACGGATTCCTAATTTTCGGGTCAAGGACAGCGCGGGAAGCGAATATAACGTTCAGCCGCAGAATCCTCCCAAAGTTCCCCAAGTTGAAGAACTACCCAATTTTGATGAAATTGAAGGCTTCCAGCAAGCAGTAGAACTCATTCTGGCTGGAAAAAATGGAACCCCCAATGACTTCCTCTACTGGCTGGCCCAACAACGCCCTCGGCAATTTCGGGTTGAGCAAAGCGATCTACTGGATGAACTCGTAAACCAAGGAACGCTGTTTGAACACCAGAAATCAGGAGCGCAACACTGCCTACGGGTCATGCAAGATTTTGGAGTGGCAGTCTGTGCCGATGCTGTGGGTTTGGGTAAAACTCGCCTTGCGGCTGCTGTTGCTCGGCTTTCCCGCCAACGCTTTGAAATTGAACAGGGCGGGCAAGCCAAAGTTGCGATCATCGCTGCCAAAAAACTGCACGACAACTGGAAGCGCGAGATGGGTGAACTCGGTTTTCGGGATAGTGACTACGAGCTATACAACAAAAACCTGATGAGCCGAAAGGGAACAGGCTTTATTGATGACTTCAACCGCTATGGCGGCCCCGACCTGGTGATTATTGACGAGGCCCACGAAGGTATCCGCAACTATAAGAACCGGGTTCACAAGCTCTGTTTGCAAATTCGAGACCGCGATCGCGCCTCTGGACGACAGCGTAACTTCCTCTTGCTGACGGCAACGCCCTGGAACAACCGTCGTGAGGACATCTACAACATCCTTCAGCCATTTCTGACTCGACCAGAAGGCTTCACTGATTCTGGTTTTCCACCGGAACTTGCTCAGTGGTTCCAAAACCGAGAAACGGGAGTGGAGCAATTCACTGACGATTCAGCCTTATTTCGTCGTACCTACCGGGAACTGTTTTTGCAACGCACCCGCCAGATGCTCCGCGATGCCATGCCCGACCTCAACGTTTATGCCAAACGGCAGGCAGAATGGCTCCCTGTGCAGTTTGAAAATAGTACTGAGCAGGCGCTAGAGCAGATCTTCACCCAGTTTGAAACCCAACTCTACATCCCCTTTGCTGACCCCATTCGTTATCTGACAGGCAGTGTGGAACAACGCGCCCTGCTGCAAAACCAGCGCCGATTCTTCCTGCAACGGGCAGAATCCAGTATGTATGCCCTGAAACGCACGATCGTTAACTTTCGGGGCCGGATTGAGCAGATGCAGTCACGATTGGGCGAAGTGACAGCGGATGCCGGCGGATTAAAGCAGTTTCTCTTGCTCCACTACGGGTTTGAGTCAGGGCAGCCGGAACAATTAGACTTCGATTTTCTGGACGATCGAGAAGCCTACGATGAGGACTATGAAGAGGAAGACGACGATGATGAAGATACGGTCGCCGAGCAGCAAGAAAAACGGCAGCAGCTTCGTCGCACCATTGATCTTGCCATTGAGCGTTTGCAGTCTGATCCAAACGAAGCCCGCCGCATCTATGCATTGCTATGGTCAGCCTGTGACAACGACTTGATGCAATTGCAAGACATTCAAGATCTGTTGGCAGATGAATTCATCAGAGACCACAAACGGGAACAGGTAACAGCTAAGGTGCGAGAACTGGTGAGCCAGGGGCGTAAGGTGCTGCTCATTTCCACCTTTTCAGATACGGTTCTCGACTATTACCGCTACATGGCTCAAGACTCAACCATTGTGGGTCAGGGTATTGGCATGGCGATCGGTGGAGCTAAACGCTACTTCCCTGATTCTGACAGTCATGCTATTCAATTTGCTCCTCATAATGCCGTGAAAGCAGGGCGGCAACGTACAGGTATTAAGCGTTTAGAGCTTTTTCGGTTGTTTGCCCCGATTGCAAGCTGTCGTAATCCAGGAGATCGCCCCAGCGCAGAGGACGAAGTTAAAGTGCTGATTGGTTCAGAAACCTTATCTGTGGGTCAAAATCTCCAAGATGCCGACTATTTAATCAATATCGATTTGCCCTGGAACCCAATGACGCTAGAGCAGCGTATTGGACGAATTGACCGACCCAAGCAGCACAAGGCTGAAAATATTTATATCTATTATGCCAACAGTGAAAGTCAGTTGCTGCGTCAGGCCAGCCGTCTTTCCAACCTCAACAAAAAGCTAATTGGAGCAGATGTCGTTAATCAAGATGGAACCCTGCAAGATGTTCCAAACATTAATGATTTGGGTGCTTCAATCTATGGTGACACTCTCTTTGACGACACAATTTTGCCAGGGTATGTAGACTTTATTCGTGACCTGGTTGTGACTAGGCGGCAAACCCAGGAGAATTTTCAGGAAAAACAGTACCGTCAGCAGGAAACCTCGCGAGACCTCTACACCCAGCAAGAAATTCTCTTCTCTGAGGATATTAGCCAACGGCTCAAGGCTTTAGGAGATGACTATCAGGCAAATCCGATTGCTCTAGGCAGGCGAACAGGCGAAAAAGACGAGCCGATCGGGTTAGCTGCTCTGTCAATTCAGTATTTTGGCCCCAACGGCGAACCCATTCCAGACCGTCAAGAGCTAGTTTTCTGGAATGATCAGACGGTTGAGCGGGATGCCTATGGTATCGCCATCTCAACTGCCTTCAAAACACCGGAGGCGGGCGATGTCTTTTCTGCTCGCTATCTTCGTTCAATGGCTCAAACAGCCTATACCCAATTAGTTGCATTAAAGAACCTGCGAGCAAAGGAACTAAGCCAGATGGAGACGATTGAGAATGTCACCGTCACATCAGAGCGGCTCAATAAAATTCAGCAGAGAATTAGTACGTTAGATAGCCTTCCCGATGGACTCGATCGCAAAACGGTGAAAGACACGCTCAGAAAGTTAAACACCTGGAAGAACATCAAGTCAGTCCAGAAATTGTTGCGCGACTACACTGACGGGGCAAAGGCTCAGCTAGAGACTTTAGAATTTGTTACTGAACTGGTTAAAGACACTGACGAGAAGAATCTAATTCTGAGTGATGGGATTAGACCTACTAAGCTCTCGGTCAACCTGCTAGCAATACTTTTAAGAGCATAAGTTGTTGCTCAAACGAAATCTGTTTGAGCAAATGAGCTGGTGTGGCGATCATCGCATACGGCTGAGTTATGAGGGGAGGCGATCGCGCAAATTCAAGGAAAATCTACAGCTTTTGCCTTGCCGAATTCAGTACACGTCAGTGCGGGTTAATCGTGTAGCTCAATTCCCAACACAGCCAAATCGAGGGACGGTTTCTGGGGTTGATGACAGTAGGCAATCAGTTCACTGGGCAGATACACACAACAATTGACCGGACTGCAGTGACGAGAGTGTTCAATCTGGTAACGGTTCTTGAGACTGAAACTCATGGAGTGCTCACGCTGGTGTTGCTTGAAACCATCCTTGAGCAAGCGTCGCATCCATCACGTTTCAAAACCTTGGCAGAAGTCGTCGATTTTGCAGAACAGAGCTTCTAACCTGAGCACGACGGGGTTAGGCTAAGGCTGGTTTGGATTAACACCTCAGCTTAACCAGTCCCGTCTTTCTGCTGCTTCCCCTATTCCGAACTGACATTGGCTTAGGCTGCGGGATTGGGGGCTGGCCCATAGCTCTCGGCCAGTCGATCGATCCAAGGTTGCCAGGGGGTCATCTCCGCCCAATCGGTCAAGTTGAAATGCAAAGGAGTGAGGGTGATGTAGTTTTGCCGAATTCCTTGCACATCGGTGATCAGGGGCGAAGTTTGGCCTCCGGGCATGGTTTCCGGGTCAATTTCTTCAAGCACTTCTCCCGACAGCCAATAGTAGGTGCGGCCACGGGGATCCACCCGCTTTTCAAACAGGTCGTGATAGCGCCGGAAGCCGAGTTTGGTGAGCTGCACACCCGCGATCGGTCCGTCGGGCGCTGGGATATTCACATTCAGCAGCATTGGCCGGGCGGGCGGCTGGGCAATGAGTTGGGCCACCGCTTGCACGGCAAACTCGGCGGCGGCGCTGAAGTCAAGATGACCAAACTTGGCCAGGCTGAAGGCAAAGCTGGGAATATCCTCCAGCAGGCCTTCCATGGCCGCCGAAACAGTTCCCGAGTAGAGCACATCGGTTCCCAGGTTGGGGCCGTGGTTAATGCCCGACAGCACCACATCGGGCTTGCGATCGAGCAGGGCCCCCAGGGCCAGCTTGACGCAATCGGCGGGCGTTCCGGAGCAGGCCCAAGCGGTGACGCTGGGGTGAAACAGGTTAGGAACCAGTTCGGTGCGAATTGGATCCTGAAGCGTCAGGCCGTGCCCCGTGGCGGAACGTTCCCGATCGGGACAAACGATCGTCACTTGGTGACCCGCTTCAGCGCAGGCATTGGCAAGGGCGCGAATGCCCAGGGCAAAAATCCCGTCATCGTTGCTAATCAAAATATTCATGGCGAGATATGCATGGCGGATCGAGAAGGAATAGCCGATCGAGGAGGGGTGGCCGGGAGCCGTTGGAATCCCGAAGAGCAGAACTATTATTGACTATGGCTATTGACTATGACTGCCTCCATCATGGCAACCGAAATCGCAATGCAACCGGCCGCTGCGCAACTGCTGGAACAGACGGCGCGATCGATCCAAAATCCCCAGACCGAGCCTGAGCGTCCGCGGCCGGCCGCCGTGGTGACCGCGCTGAAAACCGTGGAAACCCAAACCCGCCGCGATCGGGTGCAGCTCTCGGAAGGGTCGCTGGTGGGTCGCTGGCGTTTGGGGGTGGTGTCGCCCAAAAAGTCGGCCCAGCGCGATCGGGGGTTTTATTTTCCGGCTTTTGCCCCGGCCTATCTGACCTTTTTGGCCAACGAAGCCACGGGGGCGATCGCCCGGATCAAGAACCGAGTGCAGGTGGGGCCAATTTTTATGGAGTTTTCGGGCCCGGCCCGGTGGGTGGGCCAGCGGAATTTGCTGGCTTTTGATTTTTTGGAACTGGCGATCGGGATTGGCGATCGGGTGGTTTATCGCGGCCCGGTTCGGGGCGAGCGGCCGGCCACAAAGGCCCTAACCCAGGAGCCATTTAACCGCCGGGCGATCGGCTATTTGCCCTTTTTTGCGTTCTGCTGGGCCGGTGAGTCGGGGCTGGCGGCTCGGGGGCGCAGTGGTGGCTTGGCCCTGTGGGTGCGGGATCCAGAGCCAACCAGCCCCGATCGGCCCTAGCGATGGGCCACCACGGGCGTGCCCACCTCTGCCCAGTTGAAATACCAGCGGGAGGTGGACACCGGGAGATTGGTGCAACCGTGGCTCATGGGTGTGCCGAAGTTGTTGTGCCAGTAGGCTCCATGGATGCCATAGCCCCCGTCGTAATACATCGTGTAGGGCACATTGGGCACGTCATAGCCGGGGCCACGCATCCGGGTTGATCGCAGCTTGGTGTAAATCGTCCAAGTGCCGGGCAGGGTGGGTGTGCGGGCTTTGCCGGTGGAAACCGCATCCGTGCGGACTTGGCGATTTCCTTCCCAGGCGGTTAAGCGTTGGTTGCCAATATCGACTTGGAGCCAACGAACATGATCCAGCCGCTTCAGAATCGCCATCGATGCCTTGGGATTGAAGGGCAGTTCCTTGAAGTTCACCAGGCCGGTGCTGGCGGCTTGGGCCATGGCCCGGGTCGATCGCTCCAAAAAGCTCCAGCGTTGATCGGTGATGGCGGCCCAGCGGGGTTGTTGGTCGGGCGTGGGCTGGTTCAAAACGGCCAGGGTTTTGGTCAGTTGCGCCCGCTCCCACTGATCGAAGTAGTAGTGAGCGGCACTGGATTGGGCCCCGGCCCAGGAGGCGGCAAAGGTCACCAGTGCCCCCGCAATCAAAAACTTGGGCCGACGCAACCACTGGGGCGGCCGTTGTCTGAGTTCTCGGGTGCGATCGACCACTCGATCGCGGGTGTCATCGAGTTTTGCCAGCAGCCCTGTCATGGAGGTTCCTAAAAAAAATTTGCAAAATCTGCCAAGTCTGCAAAAAAATCTGCCAAGTTCGCAGCACAGCGATCGAGCAGGCAGATTGTTTCGCATTTTAACCGGGCAATTTTCGTGGGGCCAATGATTGGGGCCACGAAGTGCTTGAAAGATGATCGGTTTCCCAGTTGATTTTCTGCTGTATCCGGTTGATTGGCCAGAATGTTGCCGGGCGGTTGGTCTAGGGGCGGAGATCTTCGAGCGGCGGGGTTGTCTCTGGAAGACAGTGGGGGGCCACTTGTTCAGCCAAGCGACGGGCCCGATCGCGCACTTGATCCCAACGACCAGCGGCCACAGCTTCCGCTGGAAACAGTTCCCCCGACAGGCCGATCGCGATCGCCCCGGCCGCCAAAAATTCCGCCGCATTGGCCAAAGTGACCCCCCCGGTAGGAATCAGCGGCATGGGCAACACGGGCACGAGCGATCGCACGTAGGCTGCTCCGCCGACCGCCGAAATGGGAAACACCTTGACGCTGCTGGCTCCGGCCCGCCAAGCCTGGGCAATTTCCGTGGGGGTCAAGGCTCCCGGCACGATCGGGATGCCGGCCGCCACCGCCGCCGCGATCGCCCCCGAGTCGCCAAAGGGCGCAAAACCAAATTGGGCCCCCGCCGCCACCGCTTCCCGCACCATGGCCGCATCCAGCAGCGTGCCTGCCCCAATTTGACAGTGGGGCAGGCGATCGCGCAGTTCGGCCACCAATTCCGCCGGCCGAACACTGTTCCAAGTAATTTCAATGAGTCGCAGGCCCCCTTCGGCGGCCGCCTGGGCCATGGCCAGCCCCTGAAGCCAGTTGTGCGATCGAATCACGGCGATCGCGCGATCGTGCCGCAGCCGCTGCACCCAGCGCGATCGCACCGTTGCCAAGGTCGTTGTTTCCCCCTTGTCCAATGGCTCCCCCGATTGGAACTGACTGCCCTCCTGCGGTTTCAGGGGGTCTGCCGCATCGCCACTACCCAACACTGACTGATCCACCTTGCTAGGGGGTAATTTCCGTGGGCCCATCAAGGGGCAAGGATTCCAAATCGATGATTTCGTCCGTTTCGGAAGGGGCTTCCGAGATCACACTCTCGATCGGGGTTTCCATGGCTGCGGCCGCTTCCTCCGAGGGTTCGTTGTCCGGGCGCACCCGCCGAATGGGCACATTGGCAATCAACGCCGTGGTGCGCAGGTCGTTTTCCAGCATGAATTGCAATCCCTCGCTATCAATTTCCACATAGCGAGAAATCACATCCAAAATCTCTTGGCGCATTCGATCGAGCGACTGCGGCGAAAGATCAGTTCGGTCATGGGCTAACAGCAATTGCAACCGCTGTTTCACCACGCTGCGGCTGTCGGGATCGCGGGCAAAAAGTTTATCGAGAAGTTCGCTTAACATGACGCAGATAACGCAGCGCGCTGGATCGAAGGGCGATCTGAGGGAAAAAACGAGTTGTGGGTTGAGGGCTGGTTGCCAACGGAGCCAAAACCGCCCGGTTGCTTGGTTTTGTGCCGGTCATGGGCCCCGGGCGATCGCAACAGCCCTTGCAGTCAAGACACACCACCCAAGGGATGAGACCAGCTTGGCCAAGGTTGAGCCAGCGGTCAGGGAGCTTCCAGCAGCCGATCGGGAGCGGCTCGCCCATCCAGGCTAACCGCGAGGGCTACCCTTCAGCCAGCGCTTCAGCCGCTTCAGCAAGGAATCGTGGCTGGCGGTGAGATCTAAAAATTCCACGTTTTGACCCTCCAGACGGCGCGCAATGTTACTAAACGCCATCTTGGGCACGGAGACTTGCTCCGACAGCACCAGCGGTTCCCCTCGGTTGGTGGAGGTGATTACCCGTTCATCGTCGGGCAAAATTCCCACCAACGGAATCGCTAAAATTTCGCGCACATCGTCCACGGACATCATGTCGTTGGCTTGCACCATTTGCGGCCGCAGTCGGTTCACCACCAACCGAACGTTTTTGATGCCCTCGGCCTCCAGCAGACCCACCACCCGATCGGCATCGCGCACGGCGGCAATTTCGGGAGTGGTGACGATGATGGCTTCACGGGCGGCGGCGATCGCGTTGCGGAAGCCCATTTCAATGCCCGCTGGACAGTCCACCAACACATAGTCAAAACTTTTGGCCAGGGTCAAAACCAACGCTTTCATTTGGTCGGGGGTGACCGATTCTTTGGTGCGGTTTTGGGCGGCGGGCATCAGCACCAATCGGGGCTGTCGTTTGTCGCGCACGAGGGCCTGCTCCAGGCGGCACTCACCGGCCAGGTATTCCACGGCGGTGTAGACCACGCGATTTTCCAGACCCAACAACAGGTCTAGGTTACGCAGGCCAAAGTCGGCATCCACTAGCGCCACTTTTCGCCCCAGTTGCGCCAGGGCCATGCCCAAGTTGGCGGTGCAGGTGGTTTTGCCTACGCCACCTTTGCCGGAGGTGATTACGATGATGCGGCTCATGGGATTGCCTGATAGTTGACAACGGCTGAAGGGTCGATCGAGAAGGGTGGATTCAGAACGGCCAAGGACGGTGCGATCGGGCGGAACCCGAAAAGACACCTCAATTTAGCATGGCGATCGAAGGGCGATTTGACTATCTGTCGGGGGTGAAGGTAAGCGTTTAGGCGGGTGGTTCACCCAGGCGCGATCGCACTTCATTTTTGGCAAAGTCGGCGGCCGGTGAGATTCGGATCCCTTTTCCGGAAATGTAAGCCACTTCCGGACAGGGCACATCGAGCTTGGACTCGGGAACCCGGGCCGTGCGGCTGGCAATGCGCACCTGATTGGTCGCCAGGTTCAGGGCCATGATGATGGCGTTTTCGTTGCCATTAATGCCCGCGTGGGCCACGCCACAGAGCCGCCCCCAAACGAGAATGTCGCCCCCGGCCACGATCGCGCTGCCGGGGTTGGCATCGCCGCGAATCACCACCGTGCCCGGATAACGAATTTCCACCCCCGATCGCAAGGTTTTGTCTAAATACAAGCAATCGGGCGCAAGGTCGAGGTCAGGATCGGCCGCGATCGGTTCCTGGGTGGGTTCGGGCGGTGTGAACTGAAGGGCATAGCCCATTTCGATCGCCAGGGCTGCGGTGGCGGGATGGTTGGTTTCCACCCGGGTCAGCCGCAATTGCACCTCCTGAAGGGCATCGGCGATCGCCTTCAGTTGCCTGGCTTCCAAGGTGCGATCGATCGCTTGCAGCGTGACGGGCCCGTCGGGTGTCCAGCCCCGCTCCCCCCCATACAGCCGATGCATCAGTTGTTGCCACAAATCAGTCCAGGCCAAGCCCCGATCAGGCTGGTCGGCCACAAAGTCCGGCGGCAGCACCAGGCGCACCGGTTGGGTTTGATCGGCGCTTTCTTTGCTGTCTTTGGTGTTGCTGGTTTTAATCTCGGAGGGTTTGACCTCGGAGGGCTTTTGGGCAGAAGGATTGATCTCGGCAGCCGGGATAGGTTCGACAGCCTCAGGAGCCGCCGCTTCTGGCTGGGATTCGACTGGGGATTCTGGCGATGATTCCCGACCCGTCGCGGGTTCTGTCTCCGCAGATTCAGCAGATTCGAGAGATCCAATAGATCCAGTAGATCCAGTCAATTCAGCCCAGCCCGGAATCCAAAGGCGCACTTGGGGCCCCCGTTCCCCGGTCAGATCCGCCACGGGGCGATCGGCTCCCGTCAGCAATTCCCGCGCCAGCTTGGCCGCTTCCGGCGACAGGGGCGGCAACTCGGCCACGGGAACTTCGCTGCCGGTTTCCGAGCTGGGTTCGGTGGGCGATTCAGCCGGGTCAGGCGCAGTTGAAGGCTGTTCGGCCGGCTGCTGGGTGGTTGCGGATGTGGAGGGCAATTTGGCTCCCCGCAAGGGCATCGCCAAGGCCGACACCAAATCATCGGGCAAGTCATCGCCGTGGGCCACCGGCCGATCGGGTAATTCCTCCGGCTCTGGCAAATCTTCTAAGGCTTCCAGGTTTTCTTCTGCAAGGGTTTCTAAACTTTCTAAATTCTCTAAACTTTCTAAATTCTCTAATTCTTCAGGATGTGGGTGCTCAGAAAATGCAGCAGCTTCAACCATGATCAGCAAACCGGGCGATCGACCCGACAACGGATCTATGCAGTGTACCGGACGGCCGCCGGCTCCGTTGCTTGCGGCTCCAAAACGGCAAATTTCGAGCACGGGGCGGACAATCCCAAATTCCAACTCAAATCACAACTCAAATCGCAACCCAAATCCCAAGTCGGTCACCCCATAGACCTCTTGCGCGAATCAGCCGCGCGATCGCCCTCGGGATGATTCTGAACAGCACCGCATCCTAGTGATTTTTTGGAATCGGGTGATCTAGCATTGGTCGAAGTTCGATCGAGAGTAATTCATGGGGCGGGTTCTCCTTTCAGCGGGCCATGGGGGCTATGAAAACGGGGTTTTGGATCCTGGCATTATGGCGGCAGGAACCACCGAAGCCCGGGAAATGATTTGGCTGCGGGAAGCCACGGCCCAAACCCTGCAACGACAGGGCATTGAAGTGCTGACGGTTCCCGATGACTTGAGCCTGCAACAGACGATCGCTTGGATCAATGCCCGAGGACGCGCCGGGGATGTGGCCTTGGAAATTCACCTGGATGGTTCCAGCAACCCCGCCACCCGAGGCACGACGGTCTATTTCATTGCGAATAATCAGGTGCGCCAAACCCAGGCAGAAATTCTGTTGCGATCGACCCTGGCGCGGGTTCCCCAACTCCTTTCGCGGGGGGCATTGCCCGACACGGCCACGGGGTTGGGGAATCGGCTGTTTTGTCGTCAACTCACGGTTCCTTCGCTGTTGGTGGAAGTGGGCTTTTTAACCAACGAGACCGATCGCGCGATTCTCAAAGATCAAGGTTGGGGCATTGCCACCGGCCTCAGCGATGGCCTGCAACAAATTTTGCTGGAATTCCCCGCCCAGCCCTACAGCAGCATTCAAATCGAGGTGAATAATCAGCGCTATCCCGAGCGGGGCGTGCTGATCAATGGCAATTCCTACATCCCGATCGACCTGGCCGATCGTCTGGGCATCAAAGTGGCCACCAACCCGCAAATCGTCCGGGTGCGCTACCAAAACATCGTTTACTTCAAGGCGATCGACCTGCGGCAATACAACATCTCTGTGGGTTGGAACAGCCAAACCCGCGCCGTCACCCTCCGCACCAACCTCTTGGTTTCCAACACCCTGAAGGGGCAAATTATGGGACTGGGCAGCACCGTTGATGCCCAAATGCTGACCTTTCTGAGGGCCTTTAATCCCAATGCGGGTAGCCAATTTCCCGATTTACCGCGTCTTTACCGCGAAGAGGCGATCGCCGAGGGGGTCAATTTTGATCTAGCCTTTGCCCAAATGTGTGTGGAAACGGACTTTCTGCAATTTCCGGGCCCCACCAAATCCAGCCAAAACAACTTTGGGGGGCTGGGGGCCTTGGGGGGCAATCCCGAGGGAGCTTCCTTTGCCAGTGCGCGGCTGGGGGTGCGGGCCCACATCCAACACCTCAAGGCCTACGCCAGCACAGAACCCTTGGCGAATGCGGTGGTGGATCCTCGGTTTAGCTTTGTGCCGCGCGGCGTGGCTCCCACGGTGGCGCTGCTGAGTGGGCGTTGGGAGGCGGATCTGAACTATGGTGATAAGATTTTGTCCCGCACGCGCCAGCTCTACGAGGTTTCTGGGCTGCTGTAGGGGTGATGCTGTAGGGGTGATATTGGCCACAATCCCGATGGCTGCGATCGCTGATGGTGGTTACTCGGGCGGTCACTCAAGGCCCTAGGGAGCGATCGCATCGGGATCCAAACCCAGTTCCCGCAACCGGGCCGCCAGCCGATCGGCCCGCTCCCGTTCCTGATCGGCCCGTTGCCGCTCTTCCAGCAAGGTGGAAAAGGGCCGGCCATCGGGCCCAAACAGGGTGAGAGTTTCTTCATCCAGTTGGCAGCGAATGCCCAGCCGAGGACTGACCCAGTTTTGGGGATTCTCAACGGGTTCCAGATCGCCCCTGTCTCCCCGCGTCAAAATGTTCAATTCATTGCGATCGGGGTCATAGATGTAATATTCCTCAACGCCATAGCGGTTATAGAACATCTGCTTTTTCAGCATTTCCCCAAAGCGATTGCCCGGCGACCAAATTTCAAACACCACTTGAGGGGCGATGTTGTGTTCGCGCCACTGCATATAGGAACCCCGATCGCCCTTGGGAACCCCAAAAACAACCATCACATCGGGCGCTTGGCGAATGGTGTTGCTGCCTTCCAGGGGATACCAAAGCAAATCACCGGCCACAAACACCTGCGGATCGTCACTGAAAATGGTGGCGAGGTTGCTTTGAATAGTTTGGATCCAGTGAAATTGCTTTGTGTTGTCTGCCATCGGCTGGCCGTCACTGTCGGGATATTCGATCGGCTTGGGCTGGACTTTTCCCGGCTCACTGGGGGGAATTTGAGCAACCATCGGTTTTTCCTCAAGATTGCGATTGGTCTCATTATGCCAATGGCCGATCGGCTGGTTTGGACTGGGGGTATTGAAGGGGCGGGGTTAACTGGTTCAATCTGATCAATTTCTAAATGAAGCTTTTTCAGCATCCTTTCGGGGCGATCGCGCGTAAAAGGCCCCAAGTCCCTAAAATGAATAGGCATTTTGCAACCTTGGCATTCTGCACCCATCTTTTTCTGTAACCATTACCTCGTCATCACCGCCCCACCGCCATGAGTTTCTGGGCAGATAAAATCGCCGCCGACGCACAGGGTTCACAGATCGTTAACGATTCCAAAACGCCATCGGGGCGTGTTCACGTTGGCTCCTTGCGGGGAGTCGTGATTCACGACACGATCTATCGCGCTCTGAAACAGGCCGGCAAGCCCGTGAAATTCATCTACGGCGTGGATGATTACGACGCGCTGGACACCGTGCCGCGCTATTTGGATCGGGAAAAATTTGAGCGCTATTTGGGCTGGCCCCTCTGCAATGTGCCCTCGCCCGATGACACCGCACCGGGCGATCGCGCCAGTGATTACGCCAAGTATTTCATGGGTGAATTTCTGGATGTGTTTGAGTATTTGGGGGTGCGGCCCGAGATTTATTACCTGCGCGATTTGTATCGATCGGGCAAGCTGAATCCCGCAATCGATCGCTTCTTGAAAAACGCCCAGTTGGTGCGCGAAGCCTACAAAGAAGTTAGCAAGGCCGATCGCCCCAGCAACTGGTATCCCTTCCAGGTGATTTGCGAACATTGCGGCAAAATCGCCACCACCCAAGTCACCGATTATCAAGATGGCAAGGTGTTCTACACCTGCGATCCCAACGCCACGGACTACACCCAAGGTTGTGGCCATTCCGGTTGGGTTTCGCCCTTCGATGGCAACGGCAAACTGCCCTGGAAAGTCGAGTGGGTGGCCAAGTGGGAATTGCTGGGCGTGACGATCGAGCTAGCCGGTAAAGACCACTCCCAAAAGGGCGGCTCCCGCGACGTGGCCAACGCCATTTCTCGCAAGGTTTTGGGTCAACAACCGCCCTTCCACTCGCCCTACGAATTCATTTTGGTCAATGGCACGAAAATGAGTTCTTCCAAGGGGATCGGCTCCAGTGCCCGCGAAATTGCTGATCTATTGCCGCCACAGTTGTTGCGCTTTTTGATGTTGCGCACGCCGCCCCGAACGGCGATTAACTTTGCGCCCAACTACGAAAGCATTACGCGCGTGTTCCGGGATTACGACAATTTAATCGACAAATATCGCCGGGAAACGATCGCCAATGGGGGCAACCCGCCAGAACTGAATGAAGACTGGATGGCGCTGTTTTATGCCCAGTTGGATGGGGAAATTCAGCCCTACCAACCCTTTGAATTGAGCACGGCCATTTCCCTGTTGCAAGTGCCCCATTTGGATGTGGAAAAGGAAGTGGCAGCGCGATCGGCTGAACCTTTGAGCGATTACGATTGGCAAATTGCTCGCGAACGGATTTCGGCCGCCCAAAAGTGGCTGAATGACTACGCCGATGAAGAAGAAAAGTTGGTGCTTTATCTGGATACAATTCCGGAGCGGGCGAATCAACTTTCGCCGGAACAAATCGGCTATGTGGAAGCTTTGCTGAAAACGCTGGCAACGGTGGAAAGCTGGGACGGCGAATCCCTGCAAACGGCGCTGTTTGCCACAACGCGGGAGCTGGATTTGAAAATGCCGGTGGCCTTTTCGGCGATTTATCTGGCGTTTTTGAACAAGGAACGGGGCCCGAAGGCGGGGCCGCTGCTGTCCTATTTGGATCGGCAACTGGTGCTCGATCGCCTGCAAGCGGTGTTGGATCTGAATCGCGCGGCGGTTTAAGGAACCATTGGAGCGCTGATCCGGGCTGTGATCCTGGGGGCAAGGGGCTTAAGTCCCTTGTCTACTCATCTTTGGGGGCGAGTGGAGATGGGCAAATCGAAGAAACGATCGGCTAAACCAGCGGACTCGGAAGCGATCGCACTGGAGCCGTCGCGTCTGTTGCTGAAGCTAGCCGATCGCCTGTTTGGGGAGACGGCCGATCGCGCGGCCTTTGTCCACAGCCTCGGCCAGGCCCAGCGGTTTGCGCCCTGTTTGTTGTGGCTGGCCGATCGCCCCGATCCGTTTCCCTTCGCGGCTCTGCCCCCCTTGGCGATGCAACCGGCCTGGGTCGATCGGCTCGATTTGACCGCCGACCAACCGGCCAATCGGCGACCCGGCAAGCATCCCCTGCATGAGGCGGGGGCGTTCTATTGTCTGGATTTTTCCTCGGTGTTTGCGGCTTCGGCCCTGCTGGCGATTCCCGATCGGGTCGATCGGCTGGTGGATCTCTGTGCCGCGCCGGGGGGCAAGAGTGTCTTTGCTTGGCGGGCGCTGCAACCGTCGCTGCTGGTGGCCAATGAGGCGATCGGCAAACGGATCGGCATGTTGGTCAGCAACCTGAAGCGCTGTGGCCTCAGCCCGGCGATCGCCACCTGCGCCGACCCGGAAACCTTGGCCCAGGCAATTCCCGGCTGGGCGGATTTGGTGATTGTGGATGCGCCCTGCTCGGGCCAATCCCTGCTGGCGAAGGGGGAGAAAAATCCCGGCTGTTTCCATCCCCTGACGATCGGGAAAAATGCCAATCGCCAAAAACGGATTTTGGCCAACGCGGCGGCCCTGGTGGCTCCCGGCGGTTGGCTGGCTTACATGACCTGCACCTACGCGATCGAGGAAAACGAAGGGGCCACCCAATGGCTGCTCGATCGCTTTTCCCACCTGGAACCGCAACCCGTCCCGGCCCTGGAGCCTTGGCGATCGACCCACGGGGCTTTTCCCTGCTATCGGATGTTTCCCCAGGAAGGCTTGGGGGCCGGTTCCTTTGTGGTGCTGCTGCGGGATGGGCGAAATGGGCCAGCCAACCCGGAGCCAGTCAATTCAAAGCCGGCCAATCCAGGGCGATCGAGCTTATTCGGTGATCACGAAGCCTTGCAGTCCCTAATTCGTTGGCGATCAGACCGATCTAAGCCGATCTAAACCGATCCAATTAGCAGCAGGGCAATCAGCAACGCATAATGGAGGGCGTTTCGGGCCCAAGCCTTTTTGCTGTTTCACTGTCGGCGTTCCATGCTCGATCGCATTCTTCCGTTGTCCGTTCACTGGTTTCGCCCGATCGGGCCGATCCTGCTCAGTTTGGGTCTGGGTAGCCTCTCGATCGGCTGCACCAACCAAGTCACCACCTCCCAGCCCGCCGCCCAACCGGGAGGCATCGCACTGCCAGACATGGCCCCGGCGGCCCTGTTGCCCAGCCCTTCCGCCACCCCCAACACGATCGCCGGATTACTGAAAACCTGGCCACGCTACCAATCACCCCAGGCCGGCTTTTCCGTGGCGTTTCCCGCCAAGCCCCAGGAAGAAACCAGCCGCGTCCCCACCGAAGTGGGCCCGGCGGAAGTGATTATGCTCCGTTACCAAGACCGACCGGCCAAGCGGTTTTATCTGTTTGCTCACAATCGCTTTCCGGTTCCGGCGGGCACGGGGGTGGATGTGGCCAAGGCTCTGGATGCCAGTCGCGACAGCATCGCCAAGGGCATTTCCGCCAAGGTGGTTTCCGAAAAACCCTTGCAACAAAGTGGTTTTCAAGGGCGCGATCTGGAATTGTCGCGATCGGGCGGTTTCGCGGCCCGGGTGCGAATTTTCTATGCCAACGGAATTTGGTATCGGGCCATTGTGGCGGCCGAAGACGGCAAACTCAAGGTTCCCCAGGTGCAGGCTTTTTTTGACTCAATTCAACTGATGTCGCCCACGGAGCCACGTAAACCTAATGCAGCGCCCGCCCAAAGCAATCCCAGCCCCACCGGCACACCGCGACCCTAGGGGGATGGAGAGCGAGCACCAATGCCACAAGCACCAATGCCACAATGGAGATATCAACGGAAGTCTCGACAGGAGATGTATTGCTAGACGTATCGATCGCGGCCGCAAGCCAACGTCAGCCAACGGATCGGCAAACGGATCCGCTCCCATTGGTCTAGAAGATGCAAACCTGTTTGGATGGGTGCATTCAGGAAATCAGCAAAGAATCTGAAACTCCTGGCCTACGATTGTCTTGCTTGTGGCATCTCAGGGAATGATGAATAGGAGCCTTGGCCTTTAGGCTCTTGCAAGCGTCTGTTCCAGGCGTTTTCCGCAAGTTTTCTGCAAATTTCGCGCCCCCCTTTCGATCGGTTGTTTATGAAGCGAGCTAGTTGGACAGGAGCCAAATCCCGCACCCGCGATCGCGCAGCCCGGGCCATGGCGATCGTGATGTTGGGCAGTTTGGCCACCCCCGGCGGTGGACTGGCGGCCGCGGAAACGGTGGCCCAAGCCTTGCTCCAAGTTCAACCGGCCATCAGCGGCCCCAACCGCAGATCTAGCCCGTCTTCGCCATCCTCCGCATCGATGCCCGTTGCCCAGGCGGCTCCCAATGAATCTCAACCGGCGGATGCTGGGCAAAATTCTGGGCAAAACTCTGGGCAAAACAATTCGGGCAATCAAGGCAATTCCAACAACGGTTCAAATAATAATTCCGATAGTAATAATTCCAATAGCCAGAATAATCAAAATAATCAGCCTAATAATTCAGGCAATTCAGGCAATACTCAAAACAATAATCAGAATAATAATCAAAACCAACAGAATAAAAAGCCCAAGAAACCCAAAAACGATCAACGGGCATTCCAACGCCGAATTGTGTTGTTGGGGGCGGCGGGAATTGGGGGGCTTGGTTTGTTGGGGGGCT